>JAKSSQ010000114.1 GCA_024403005.1 Clostridia bacterium
AATGGCTATCATCGACTTCGAAAAGCCCATTGGTGTCATCGCTTCCCTCGGCGGCCAGACAGCTATCAACCTGGCACAGCCCCTGGCAGACCGCGGCGTAAAGATTATCGGAACAGACTGCGAAGCTATCGAAAGAGCTGAAAACAGAGACAGCTTCGAAAAGGTTCTGGAAGGTCTCGGAATTCCCCAGCCCAAGGGCAAGGCAGTTACAAAGATCGAAGACGGCGTTGCTGCAGCAGCTGAAATCGGCTACCCCGTACTCGTTCGTCCTTCCTTCGTACTCGGCGGCCGCGCAATGCAGATCGTTGCAAACGAAGAACAGCTGCGCCACTACCTTAAGACAGCTGTAGAAATCGACACAGACAAGCCCGTACTTGTAGACAAGTACATCCAGGGTAAGGAAGTAGAAGTTGACGCAATCTGCGACGGTACAGACGTATTCGTTCCCGGCATCATGGAACTGGTTGAACGCACAGGTATCCACTCCGGCGACTCCATCTCCGTATATCCCACATTCTCCATCTCCGACAAGGTAAAGGGAATTATCCTGCAGTACGCTAAGAAGCTTGGTCTCGGAATCGGCATCGTAGGTCTGTACAACATCCAGTTCATCGTAGATGAAAAGGACGACGTATACATCATCGAAGTTAACCCCAGATCTTCCAGAACAGTACCCTTCCTCTCCAAGTCCACAGGCTATGCTCTCGCAGACATCGCAACAGAAGTTATCCTGGGCAAGAGCCTTAAGGAACAGGGCATCTTCAAGCTCTATCCGGAAGAAAAGGAACGCTTCTACGTAAAGGTACCCGTATTCTCCTTCAACAAGATCAAGGGTCTGGACGCTTACCTCTCACCGGAAATGAAGTCCACAGGCGAAGCTATCGGCTACGACAACAAGCTCAACAGAGCTCTGTACAAGGCACTGCAGGCTGCAGGAACACACATGCAGAACTACGGTACAGTATTCGCTACAATCGCTAACAAGGACAAGGACGAAGCACTGCCTCTCATCCGCAGATTCTACAACCTCGGATTCAACATCCAGGCAACAGCAGGTACAGCAGGCTTCCTGAAGGAAAACGGCATCCGTACACACGTAATGAACAAGATCAGCGACGGAAGCGACGAAATTCCCGATGCAATCCGCCAGGGCTACATGGCTTACATCATCAACACAAGAGATATCGGCTCCATGTCCGAAGAAACAGACGGCGCAAAGATTCGTCAGCTGGCAACAGAAAACAGCGTTACAATCTTTACATCTCTTGATACAGTAAGAGTAGTACTGGACGTACTGGAAGAAACAACATTGACAATCTCCACAATCGACGCATAATCGACGAGGTATAAATGAAAGACTGTTTACTCAGAGTTGCGGAAAACAAGCAGCTCGGCAAAGATCTTTTCAAAATGGTTCTGGCAGGGGACGTGAGCGCAATCACGGCCCCGGGCCAGTTTATAAACATCAAACTGGACGGCCTGTTTTTACGCCGTCCAATTTCCGTTAATGACGCAGACGGCAAAACCGTAACAATTATCTACAAAGTTGTAGGAAAAGGCACGGAAATGCTCTGCAAAATGGAGCCCGGACAGGAACTGATGGTGCTCACAGGTCTCGGCAACGGCTTTGACCCAGGTGCAGCAGGCGACAAGCCCCTCCTTATCGGCGGCGGCATCGGCACAGCTCCCATGTACATGCTGGCAAAGCAGCTCCTGGCAATGGGTAAGCCCGTTAAAGTAGTGATGGGCTTCAACGGAAAAGACGATGTATTCTACGAAGAAGAATTCAAGGCTCTGGGCTGCGACGTGCAGGTAACAACCGTAGACGGAAGCAAGGGCATTAAGGGCTTCGTAACAGACGCTCTGCCCGAAGATTCCACATATTTCTACGCCTGCGGACCGGAACCCATGCTCAAGGCAGTTTACAAGGCTGCAAAGATGAGCGGCGAACTGAGCTTCGAAGAAAGAATGGGCTGCGGCTTCGGCGCATGCATGGGTTGCAGCTGCAAGACCTTAACCGGTTACAAACGAATCTGCAAAGACGGACCTGTAATGAAGAAGGAGGAAATACTGTGGGAAGACTAAGCGTTAATCTGTGCGGCATCGAGCTGGACAACCCGGTAATCCCCGCTTCCGGAACCTTCGGCTACGGCTACGAATTTGCTGAAATTTACGACATTAACTGCCTGGGAACCTTTTCTTTCAAGGGGACTACAAGGGACCCCAGATTCGGCAACCCTACGCCCAGAATCGCAGAATGCACCGGCGGCTTAATTAACGCTGTAGGTCTGCAGAACCCCGGCGTGGACAAGGTTATCGAAGAAGAACTGCCCAGACTTGCAAAGTGCTTCCACAAGCCGGTGATGGCCAATGTAAGCGGTTTTTCCGTGGAAGACTACGTTTATACCTGCGAAAAGCTGGATAAAGAGCCCCAGGTTGGCTGGCTCGAGGTAAACGTAAGCTGCCCCAACGTACACGGCGGCGGTATGAGCTTCGGAACAAATCCCGAAAGTGCTGCAGAAGTTGTAAAAGCAGTAAAGGCAAAGACGACAAAGCCTGTTATAATTAAACTTACACCCAATGTAACGGACATCGTTTCCATTGCCAAAGCCTGCGAAGAAGCAGGGGCAGACGGCATAAGCCTTATAAACACCATTCTGGGCATGCGCATTAACTTAAAGACTAAGAAGCCTGTAATAGCAAACACTATGGGCGGCTTCTCCGGACCTGCGGTTTTCCCCGTGGCTTTAAGAATGGTTTACCAGGTGGCTCACGCAGTTAAGGTGCCCGTAATCGGCATCGGCGGCGTAAGCACCGCTGAGGATGTGCTGGAAATGATGATGGCAGGCGCAACAGCTGTAGAAGTTGGCGCTGCAAATCTCGTTAACCCCATGGCCTGCAAGGACATCGTAGATTCCCTGCCTGCCGCAATGGATAAGTATGGAATAGAAAACTTAAGTGAACTGATTGGAGGAACCTGCTGATGGCAAAAGACGTAATAATCGCCTGCGACTTCGCAAGCGCTGAAGAAACCTTCGCTTTTCTTGATAAATTCACAGGAAAGAAGCCCTTCGTAAAGATCGGAATGGAACTTTACTATGCCGAAGGACCCGCTATTGTAAGAGAAATTAAGGCAAGAGGCCACAAGATTTTCCTGGACCTCAAGCTCCACGACATTCCCAACACCGTTAAGAAGGCAATGGCCGTTCTTTCCAGCCTGGATGTAGACATTACAAATCTCCACGCTGCAGGAACAAAGGCTATGATGGAAGCTGCCATCGAAGGCTTAACAAAGGAAGACGGAACAAGAAACACCATGCTGATTGCGGTCACACAGCTTACAAGCACAGACCAGGAATCCATGGAAAGAGACATCATGATCCACGAACCCCTGGACAAGGTTGTTATGCACTACGCTAAGACAGCTATGGAAGCCGGTCTGGACGGCGTTGTATGCTCCCCGCTGGAATCCGGCAAGGTACACGAAAGCTGCGGCGAAAACTTCCTTACAGTTACACCCGGCGTACGCTTTGCAGACGGAGACAAGGGCGACCAGAAGCGCGTTATGACACCTGCTCAGGCAAGAGAAATCGGCTCCGACTACATCGTAGTAGGCAGACCCATTACAAAGGCAGAAGACCCTGTTGCAGCTTACGAACGCTGCCTTAAGGAATTCCTGGGATAGTTGGGTCAAAGTGACCCAAACGCATCGAAATTTACCGTAAAGGATTAAATAAAGGAGAATTTATGGAACTCAGAGAACAGATTGCAAAGGACCTGTTAAGCATTAAGGCTGTATTCTTCAGACCCGAAGAACCTTTTACCTGGGCAAGCGGAATTAAGAGCCCTGTTTACTGCGACAACAGATTAACTCTTACAGCTCCCGAAGTAAGAACTCACGTAGAAGAAGGCCTTGCAAAGGTTATTAAGGAAAACTATCCCGAAGCAGAAGTGCTTATGGGCACATCCACAGCAGGTATCGCACACGCTGCAATTACAGGCCACATCCTGGGCATGCCCATGGGCTACGTAAGAAGCGGAGCTAAGGACCACGGCAGACAGAACCAGATCGAAGGAAGACTGGAACCGGGCCAGAAGGTTGTAGTTATCGAAGACCTTATCTCCACAGGCGGAAGCGTTATCGAAACAGTAGAAGCTTTAAGAAATGCAGGCGCAGAAGTTCTGGGCGTTGCATCCATCTTTACTTACGGAATGCAGAAGGGCCTGGACAGAATGGCTGCTGCAAACGTAAAGAACATCTCCCTTACCAACTTCGACTGCATCGCAGAAGTTGCTGCTAAGGAAGGCTACATTAAGCCGGAAGATATCTCAAGACTCATCGCGTTCAGAAACAATCCTTCCGACGAAAGCTGGATTGGAGGAAAGTAATGAGAAGTATTATCGATACACTGGATTTAACAGTAGAAGAGCTCCAGGGCCTGGTAGACACCGCCATGGACATCATCGCAAATCCATCGTCTTACAGCGATGCATGCAGAGGAAAGAAGCTCGCTACGCTTTTCTTTGAACCCTCTACACGTACAAGAATGAGCTTCGAAGCTGCCATGTACGAACTGGGCGGAAACGTAATTTCCATGACAGACGCTGCAACTTCTTCCGCATCCAAGGGCGAAAGCGTTGCAGATACGGCTAAGATCGTAAGCTGCTATGCAGACATTATCGCAATGCGCCACCCCAGAGAAGGTGCTGCGCTGGTTGCTGCAAATAATGCGAGCATCCCCGTAATTAATGCCGGTGATGGCGGTCACTGCCACCCGACTCAGACCCTGGCAGACCTGCTTACCATCTACAGAGAAAAGGGCCGCTTCGACAACCTTACAATCGGTCTCTGCGGCGACCTGCTCTACGGCAGAACAGTGCATTCCTTAATCCATGCAATGTCCCGCTACGAAAACGTTAAGTTTATCTGCATTTCTCCGGAAGAACTCAAGCTCCCTGCTTACATGGAAGAAGGCGGAGACTACGAAAATACAACTTCTCTGGAAGAAGCTCTGCCCAGGCTGGACATCCTCTACATGACAAGACTCCAGGAGGAACGCTTCGCAGATCCCGCACAGTACGAAAGACTCAAGAACAGCTATGTTCTGAATCCGGAAAACATGAAGCTGGCTAAGGAAGACTGCAGCGTTCTCCACCCGCTGCCCAGAGTTAACGAAATCGCTGTTGCAGTGGACGAAGACCCCAGAGCTGCTTACTTCCGCCAGGCTTTAAACGGCAAGTACATGAGAATGGCTCTCATCCTTAAGCTTCTCGGCGAAGCTGCAAAGGACAAGTCCAAGACTGTCGTAACAGGCGAAATCGAAGAAGGCTGCACCTGCAATAACCCCAAGTGCATTACAAAGGTTGAGCAGGAACTGGCATGCAAATTCAGGAGAGTCGGCGAAAAGAAGCTCTGCATTTACTGCGACGCAGAAATGTAGGTTTGCCTGACCCAATTCGAGTTACAGATACAATTCAGGAGGCTAACGTGATTAAAGTTTACGGTTCCGGCTACTGCCCCGATACACAGGCAGCTCTTAAGAAACTGGACGAAATTAAGGCAGAATACGAATTTATCGACGCAACAGGCAGTGTAGAAGGCCTGAAGGCTTTCGTAGAACTCCGCGAAAACACTCCGGAAATCTACGATGCAGTTCGCGCACGCGGCGGAGTAGGCATCCCTTGCTTCGTAACAAGCTGCGGTCAGAAGAGTCTGGACCTGGCAGAAGTGCTTTAGCACTCTTTAGAGTCGCATCGCCATTGCCTCTTCGGGCACGCTCCCGCTTGCCTCTGCTACCAGCGGTACTAAGCTCTGCCTTCGCCTTTGGCTCGGCAATCGCTAAGTGCCGGGTGCATTCACACAGCCCGTACGAGGCA
>JAKSSQ010000115.1 GCA_024403005.1 Clostridia bacterium
TCTAAGAGCTGCTCTGCAAGGATGCTTACTGCGGCGCCGATTGGGGTCAGCGGAGCGAAAGCGTAGAAATAGACTCCGGGGCGGAATTCGCTGTCGACTTTAGCTGCATAGACCAGAGTTACGGATTCGCCGTTGCTGGAACTGGTCTTGTAGGTTACCGGCTCGCCGCCGTTGGCAAGCAGGTTGTTCTTTGCAAGCTCGATGCCGCCGCGGCCGTAGTAATACATACGACCGGAGGAAGCCTGGTCGATGGAAGATATCGTAAAGGAACCGTCGTCTGCATCCAGATAGAAGAAGATGTCGTTATCCGACGATATTTCGCCCAGGTTTTCCAGAAAGACTTCGTAGTCCAGGTTTTCGTTGGCGGAATAGGCTATGCTCAGGGTGTTTACTGCCAGCCTAACCTTCTTTTCCATGGATTTTTCGTAGAAATCTTCCAGGAAGAGGGTCTGCAGAGCCCAGAGGAGCATAAGCAGAGCCAGTGCAAAGATCAGAAAATAGACAGACAGCCTGCTGCGCAGGCTGTAGGTTCTTCTTGAATTCGTCTTATTAATTTTGTTAATCGTGTCGTTTAATCCGGCCATTGGGCTCACTAATCCTCAAACTTATATCCGATGCCGCGAACTGTTGTAATCTTGTCTCTGTATACGCCAAGGCGGCTTCTGAGGTTCTTGATGTGGGTGTCGATGGTTCTGTCGTCGCCGAAGAAATCGTAGCCCCAGATATCCTGCAGCAGCTTATCTCTGGACAGAGCAACGTTCTTGTTTTCCATGAGGTAAACTAGCAGTTCGTATTCCTTTAAAGTAGCCTCGATCTTTTCGCCGTCCACTGTAACCGTGCGGCTTTCCTTGTTAACAACCAGACCGCCTGCAACAAGTTCCACGCTGGCCTTGTCGGCCGGGGAAGCGTTCTTTCTTGCGAGAACTGCCGCAACGCGGGCCATTAATTCCTTGGGGCTGAAGGGCTTTACAACGTAGTCGTCGATACCCAGTTCGAAGCCGAAGAGCTTGTCGTATTCCTCGCCTCTTGCAGAGAGCATGATTACGGGAATGTCCTTGTCCTTCTTAATCTGCTTGCATGCGGAGAAGCCGTCCAGTTTGGGCATCATGATGTCCATTATTACCAGGTCGTATTCGCCGGTAGCGCACATGTTTACAGCCTGCATGCCGTCTTCTGCTTCGCCGGTTTCGTAGTTATTGAATTCAGCATATTCTCTTATTACCGCTCTGATTTTTTCTTCGTCGTCTACGATTAAGATCTTTGCCATATATTCCTCCATCTATTTAAATTCAGTTAAAATCGTCCGTTTACTGATATTAAACAACTTATTTGTGTACTTGCCGTGAAATTTCAATGGCTTCGGCAAGGGTTGTTACTCCGCAGAGTTCAATGCCCTTGGGTTTGTCGATAATTCTGCTTAAGCTTCGCTTGGGCAGGATAATGCGTGTGAACCCCATGCGCGCAGCTTCCTTGCAGAGCTTTTCTGCGTGCATTACGGGGCGCAGGTCTCCAGTGAGGCCAATTTCGCCTATGGCGAGAGTTGTGTGCGGAATTGCGATGCCCTGCTCTGCGGACCAGATTGCAAGAGCTGCAGCGAGGTCTGTAGATGTGCCTTCCGGCTTTAAACCGCCTACTACGTTAACGTAGATATCCCTTGTAATAAGGGTGATTCCGGCTTTTCTTTCCAGCACGGCGATGATCATGTTAAGGCGGCTGTTATCCATGCCTATGCCTGTTCTTCTGGCGAAACCTATTCCGCTGGGACCTGTGAGTGCCTGAATTTCCAGGAGCAGAGGCCTTGTTCCTTCGTAGACAGCAGTAGCGATGGAGCCTTCTGCGGAATCTTCCAGACCTTCCAGGAAGGATCCGGAAAGGTTATCCACTTCCATCAGGCCTTCTTCCCTCATCTCGAAGGCACCGATTTCGCTAGTGGTGCCGAAACGGTTCTTAAGAGAGCGCAGGATGCGGAGATCCTGATTGCGTTCACCGGTAAACTGGAGCACCGTATCTACCATGTGCTCTACAATCTTGGGGCCGGCCAGCTCGCCGCTCTTAGTTACGTGGGCAACTATAAATACAGGGATATCCAGGCCTTTTCCGATGTTCATGAGCATGTTTCCGCAGGCGCGGACCTGGGAAACGCTGCCGGGAGCGGATTCGAAATCCGGGCTGAACATGGTCTGGATGGAGTCGATTATAAGGAAGCCGGGCTGCAGTGTTCGAATGGCTTCCATAATGCTGTCCATGTTGGTTTCGGACATTAAGTAGAGGTTCTCCGTGTCGGCTTTGCAGACTCTGTCGGCGCGCATCTTAATCTGCTCGCCCGATTCTTCGCCGGAAACGTAGAGAACCGTGCCCAGGCGGCTTGCGATTTCCGCAGCTGCCTGAATGATTATGGTGGATTTGCCGATGCCGGGTTCACCGGTAATAAGGGTTAAGCTGCCCTTTACCAGGCCTCCGCCCAGCACTCGATTGAGTTCACCGATGCCTGTGTCGATGCGGCTTGCGGTGCTGCTTGCGACGTCCTTAATCTTAACCGGCTTTGACCCGCCCAGCCCTGCCGCTTTCGCTGCGCTGCTGCGGCTTCTCACGTCGGTTTCCGATGTTTCCACAACTTTTTCTTCTATGAATGAATTCCAGGCTCCGCAGATGCACTGGCCCATCCATTTCGGGCTTTCGTATCCGCATTCCTGGCAGACAAATACTGTTTTAGCTTTTTTAGCCATTAAATATCTCCATGCAATTGTAAAAATATGTTAATAAATTATACCATTTTGCGGACCAAAAATAAAGCATAAAGAAGGCCCCGGACCGTTAAAATCCGAGGCTTTAAATGCATATGGATTATTAAATTTCCAGGTTGTTGAGGGCCTTAATCTTAAGGTTTTCGGGATCCGGGCATACGCGTCCGCAGATAATCCATGTGTCGTGGGCCTTGTCGTAGATCATGGGCTTGACCAAATGGAAGTCCTGGATGAGGTTTGTGTTCTTAACGTGAGTTCTGGGACCTGTGCAGTAATGCTTTTCGTCGCCGATCATTACGTGGGATTCATCTACGAAGCTTACGGGCATGCCCTTCTTAATGTCTTCGATTACACTGCGTTCCATTTCGTCCAGATCCACATCCGGCTTGTATCCCTTGAACATGAGCAGGAAGCCCTTCTTTACGTCGCCGTGAACAGCCTTGCCCATGTCTTCCGGCTTAAGATGGCGTTCGCAGAGGTCTTCTGCGGTGTGAGCCATCTGTCTGTAGCGGATGGAATTATATACGATCTGGTGCACTTCGTCGGGTTCAGGCCCGAAGATGCTGGGGCGTGTTACGATGATTTCTTCGCCTATGCCTACGATGAGGTCTGCCGCTTCGCGCATGTAGGGATAGATGAGTTCGTAGTGCTCTACAACTACACGGCGGCCGCGCTTCTTAGCCTGCATAACCGCATCTGCAAGTTCGAACATCTGAGTAAATGCAGCTTCGAAACGGATGTCTACGTGGTAGGTGTGGGGCTGATAGAATACGCTTTCGTCGTCCTGGCTGAGCAAGGGGAGCGGTCTGATGTTTACGCCGGCGTCGTCGTTGGTGAGTTCAAGGCCGGGGAACATGCCCTTGATGAGCATGGATTTGCCTGCGCCTGCTTCGCCGATAATGCCGATAATGTGGTCGAAGGGGCTCAGGTGAAGCTGGGAAATTTTAGCGCCCAGCTCGAACATTCTGTTAGCGCCGCGGGGTGCGAAATATACACTGTACAGATGGCTTTCTGTAGAATCGTAAAATGCCATAGATATCCTCCTTTTTCCATCTCTATATCTTGTGGCTCTTTATTTTTAAAGGTTCATCGCCTATTAACTATTAACGTACTGCTGAGTGAATTCCTTTAAAATCTGTCTGTAGCGGGGTGTGTCCACCAGATAGCTTATTCCGTGGCCTGCGCCGGGGAACACTTCTCTGCGGATGTTTAAGCCTGCGTTTTTAATCTCTTCGCTCATCTCGCAGGGAACGAAGCGGTCTGCATCTCCGTGGATGAGGAGAATGGGCAGTCTGCACTTTGAAACCTGTTCCATGCAGGTGGTTTCGCAGGGGTCGAATCTTCCGAAGATCTTTGCGCCGAGGCGAACGAAGGGCCATAAAGGCTTAATCGGCAGGTGTCTGTCTCTTCCGACTTTCTTAATAATTCCTTCTACGGAAGAATAGGGGCAGTCGGCTGCGATGGCCTTAACCTGCGGGGGAAGTGCCATGCCGGAAGCCATGAGGACTGTAGCTGCGCCCATGGATACGCCGTAAAGGACGATCTTTGGGTCACTGCATTTGCTGTTTTCGATTGCGTATTCAATCCAGCGGATGACGTCCCTGCGCTCGAGTATGCCGAAGCTCAGGAACTTGCCTTCGCTGTCTCCGTGGGACCGCTGATCCACTAAAAGCATGTTGTAGCCCTGCTCCAGGATTAACGGGCCGCCTCCGCAGAAATCGCGGATAGCTGTGCCGTGCCAACCGTGGAAGCAGATTGCCGTGGGAGCGCTGTCCGACTGGTGCAGATAGCGGCCGATGAGCTTTAAGCCGTCTTCGGAAACCGTCTCCACGTGCTTCCAGGGAAGCTCGGAGAAAATTTTAACTCTGCGGATATTTTCTTCGTAATATTTATCGTATTGCTCGCTTTTCGGGAAGTGGTAATCGTCTTTTTCCTCGCCGCTCGATGGGTCAAAGGCCATGCGGAAAGCCGTGTACGCGCCTCCGAAAACCGCTGCAGCCGCAGCGCCGATGCCTGCTGCCGCGCCTATGGCTATGGTTCTTTTCTTCATAACAATCTCGCTGTCTTCTGGAACTGCAGTTAATAGAAATATTTTACTAATTTTCGCCGCTTTTTGCAAATTGCTGCGCGCGGGGTTATACTTAAGCATGTTTTAAGAGGTGACCACAATGACAGAAGCAGAACTTCAGAAAGAAATAGAAGCCGAAGCCCTGGCAAAACCGGGCAATGCAGATAAATACAAAATGGACGATGTGCAGGCCGATCCGGACAGCAAAATCCGCGGAAAGAAGATAATTTTCCTCGGAAGCTCCGTAACCGTAGGCTATGCATCTTTCAACGAATCCTTCGTCCACTACGCCGCTAAAAAGTGCGGCATCGACTATATCCTGGAGGCAATTTCCGGCACAACCCTCGTGGATACGCCGCGCAACGGAAACGACTCCTACGTAACCAGAATGAAGGGCATCGACAAAAGCTACCCCGCGGACCTTTTCCTCTGCCAGCTGTCCACAAACGATGCGACCAACAAAAAGCCCCTCGGCGAAATCGCAGAAGGCTTCGATAAAGAAAAGTTCGACGTCCTTACAATTACCGGCGCCATGGAATACGTAATCGCCTATGCCCGCGAAACCTGGGGCTGCAAAGTTGCTTTCTACACCGGCACAAAATACGGCAGCCCGGAGTACGAAGCAATGGTCGCAAGGCTCCTCGAGCTCAAAGAAAAATGGGACATCGACGTCCTCGACCTCTGGAACGACCCGGAAATGAACGCCGTTTCCAAATCCGATTACGACCTTTACATGTTTGACCCAATCCACCCCTGCAAGGCAGGCTATAAGCTCTGGTGGGGTCCGAAATTCGTAAAATTCTTCGAAGAAATCCTGTAAATTCAAAGACCGCACAGCCAGGAAACCGTGCGGTCTTTTTAAAATTAAGGAGAGTGTTAATTCTGTTTTGGAAGCAGTCCGGAAGACTTAAGTGCCCTCTTAACCGGCATGTACACTGCAATGGCTGCGATG
This sequence comes from Clostridia bacterium, assembly GCA_024403005.1. Lineage (GTDB taxonomy): Bacteria > Bacillota > Clostridia > Peptostreptococcales > Anaerovoracaceae > RUG11894. The sequence continues at coordinate 5,765 of JAKSSQ010000115.1, forward strand.
CACTTTACCAGGTCGCCGGGCAAATAAATAAGGCAGCCGGCCTTAAGAATTCTGGAAACGGAATAG
>JAKSSQ010000116.1 GCA_024403005.1 Clostridia bacterium
GGCCAGAACGATGTCGAAAACTACGTTTGTGTGGGTATGGCCGGGCACAACGCGAACGTCGTGGAAATTAATGATGTCGGGAATCTTCGCTGTAATTTCTTTAAGCTGCTCGTTAACCTTATCTGTGAGGGGGTCACCGAGAAGCAGCGGATCCATGTGGCAGGTGAGCATAATGCCCATCTTCTTATAAACTTCCACTTCGATGCGGTCGATATCGTCGTTGGTTTCCATAATGTCGCTGGAAGCGTCTACTTCCACGTGAACCGATGCAAACATGCTGGCGGGGCCGTAGTCGTGGATAATGAGGTCGTGGGTTCCCAGAACGCCGTCGAAAGCCATGATTTCCTTATGCAGTTCCTCTACGATTTCCGGGTCGGGAGCCTGGCCGATGATTGGGCTCACAGCTTCTGTCAGCAGTTCCCAGCCTGCCTTGATAATAAACAGGGCAACCAGGATGCCTACGGGGCCGTCCGGGTTGAACCCGCCGAGCTTTCCGACGATAGTGGAAAGCAGTACTGCGGATGTGGAAATTACGTCGTTTCTGCTGTCTGCAGCTGTTGCGAGCAGCGCTTCGGAGCTGATTTTCTTACCGATGGACACGTTAAAGCCTGTCTGCCACAGCTTGATTAAGATTGCTGCGGCGAGCACTACGATTGTAAGTATGGAAAAATCAACCGGTTCCGGGTGCAGCGTCTTTTCGATGGAGCTCTTAAACAGGGAAAGACCGATGGCTTCAACCATTACGGAAACTGCCAGCCCGGCCATGTATTCGGATCTTCCGTGGCCGTAGGGGTGGTCTTTGTCCGCAGGTTTTCCTGCCAGCTTGAACCCGAGGAAAGTTATCAGAGACGATGCCGCGTCTGCCAGGTTGTTGATACCGTCTGCCAGGACTGCAATGCTTCCGAAGATGAGCCCTGCGAGGATTTTAAATGTGCACAGGATGAGGTTGGAAACGATGCCTACCCCGCCTGCCAGCGTGCCGTACTTTTCGCGTACGGAAGGATCTCTGGTGTTGTCCGGATCCTTGATAAATAATTTAATAAGTAAGTTTTTCATAAATAATATTATATATTAACTATGGAGTTGTTCAATCCTTGTGCTATAATTATGCTTGTTAAAAAATGGGTAAAATGTAAGTAAAACATATGTAATGCGCGCAGGGGCGCGTATAGCAAGGCAACTAAGGAGTTAAAAATCAAATGGAACAAGCATATAGCATTTTCATGCTGTTAGGCGGTATCGGCCTCTTCCTCTTCGGTATCAGCTACATGGGTGCAGGTCTGGAACAGGCTGCAGGCGATAACCTCCGTATATGGCTGGAAAAGCTTACAACAAAGCCACTTAAAGCAATGCTCGTAGGCGCAGGTGCAACAGCTCTCATTCAGAGCTCCGGCGCAACCATGGTTATGGCAGTCGGCTTCGTAACAGCACAGTTAATGACTCTCCAGCAGGCGCTCTACATAATGCTGGGCGCATCCATCGGTACCACAATCACCGCGCAGATCATTGCGTTCAAGATAAACCCCTGGGCTCCGCTCATCCTCTTTATCGGTGTAGTGCTGACCCAATTCGTAAAGAAGAGAATGGTTAAGAAAGTCGGCGCCATCGTACTCGGCTTCGGCGTCCTCTTCGAAGGCATTACCCTTATGGGCGATGCTGTAAAGCAGATGGATCTGGGCGATTTCGTAGGAAACTTCCTGGAAAACGTTAATAATCCGCTGCTGGCCATCCTGTTCGGCTTTGCATTTACATTCATCATCCAGAGCTCCTCTGCTTCCGTAGGTATCCTGCAGGTACTGGTTTCCTCCGGCGCAGCATTCAGCCTCGGATCTCTCGTTTACATTATCATGGGCATGAACGTAGGCGCAGTTGCACCTCTGGTTATCTCTTCCCTTTCCGGCAACAGAGCTTCCAGAAGAGCTGCTTTCGCAGACGTGCTTGCAAGAGTATTAAGCGTAATCATATTCTGCATACTGCTGGCGCTGTTCCCGCCCATCATCACAAAGATCGAATCCATGTCTCCCGGCGTTGTAAGCCGTCAGATTGCTAACTTCCACCTTCTGTTCAACCTGGTAGGCGCTATCGTGCTCTTCCCCTTCGTAGGCATAATCACAAAGGTCATGATGAAGATTATGCCCGATGCAGAAGAAGACGAATTCTACGCAAGAAAGCTGCTTTACTGCACAAACGATCTGTCCAAGAGCCCTTCCGTCATGATCGCACAGGCAAGAAAGGAAATCTTCCGTTTCGGCCGCATCTGCGGAGAAAATATGGATAAGTCCTTCGAATGCTTCTTCGACATGGACGAAGAAAAGGCAGAAGGAATTATCGAAAGAGAAAAGACGATCAACTTCCTCAACCATGAGCTCAATACATATCTGGTAAGCCTCTACGCTTACGAGCTTCCTGAAAGAGACATCGCAGCCATCGGTACTATGTTTAATGTGGTCAGCGACCTTGAACGTATCGCAGACCTTGCAGAAAACATCGCAGAATACACCATTTCCGCTATTAACCAGCACGCTGCATTCTCTCCCGAAGGCATTGCAGATCTTAAGGAAATGACCGAACTGGTTCAGTACATGATGGATACATCCATGCGCACTTACGAAACTAACGACATGGTTCTGCTGGGTAAGGCAAGAGAAATCGAAGAAAGAGTCGACAGGATGGAAGAAGAAAAGACAGAAAACCACATCCAGAGACTCATGCGCGAAATCTGCGATCCCCGCGGAGGCGTTATCTACACAGACATGGTTTCCGATCTGGAACGTATTTCCGACCACGCCATGAATATCGCCGAAGGCATCCTCGGCATCAACGCTTCCATCGAAGCACTGGAAGTTAAAGTATAGTGCATATATTCACGATCTTGTGAATATTTTGCAAATTTAATGCATAGATATTGGAGACCATTGTATCAAATGTATACAATGGTCTTTTTTTAATTGTTTTTCTTGCAAGTCTTGTTTAATTGCGTTAGGATAATTTTAGAGCCGGAAATCTGGCTGGCTCTACTACATATACCTATATACTTTAAGGAGGAACATATGAGCCATATCGACTTCACAAAGACTGGTTTCGCTACAAAGGCTATTCATGCCGGCGCTTATGACGACCAGCAGTATGGTGCTCTCGCTACACCTATTTTCCAGACATCTACATACACATTTGACAGCGTAGAAGAAGGCGGAGACGTTTTCGCAGGCAAGACAAACAAGTATGCTTACTGCAGACACGGCAACCCCACTGTTAAGTCCCTTGAAATTAAGCTTGCTGCTCTCGAAGGCGCAGAAGCTGCAGTTGCTACAGGTTCCGGTATGGGCGCTATCAGCTCCTGCCTTATCGGTCTTCTGAAGGCTGGCGACCACGTTGTTGCATCCGATTGCGTATACGGCTGCACAGACGTAGTTATGAGACAGATCCTCCCCACACTGGGAATCGAAACATCTCGTGTTAACACAACAGACCTGGCTGCAGTAGAAGCTGCAATCAAGCCCAATACAAAGATGGTTTACTTCGAAACAGTTGCTAACCCCGTAATGAGAGTTACAGACATCGAAGCAATCGCTGAAATCGCTCACAAGCACAACTGCATCGTAGTTGTAGACAATACATTCACACCCCCTCCAATCTGCACACCGCTCAAGCATGGTGCTGACTTCGTAGTTCACTCCATGACAAAGTACCTGAACGGCCACGGCGACGTTGTTGCAGGCTGCGTATGCGGTCCCCAGGCAGACATCAAGACAATCACATCCAGAGCTGTTGGTAAGATGACAGGTTCCGAACTTACACCGTTCGCTGCATACCTGGTAATCAGAGGCCTCAAGACTCTCGACCTGAGAGTTAAGCAGCACTCTGAAAACGCTAAGAAGGTTGCTGAATACCTCGAAAAGCAGCCCTACATCAAGGCTGTTTACAACCCCTGCCTCGCTTCCAACGCTGCTGATAAGGCAAGAGCTGACAAGCAGTTCGAAGGCGGCCTGACAACAGGTATGGTTACATTCGAAACAAAGGAATACAAGGGTATGTCCGACTTCGAAGTAGCTAAGAAGCTGGTTAACGGCCTGACAATCCCCGGAATCGGCGTATCCCTGGGCGATGCAGACTCCCTCATTCAGCACCCCGCAAGCATGACACATGCTAACGTACCCGAAGAAGGTCAGCTCGCAGCTGGTATCACAAAGGGTATGATCAGATTCTCCGTAGGTCTCGAATGCGCAGAAGACCTCATCGCAGACCTCGAACAGTCCGCAGCAAAGCTGTAATTTAAAGTTACAGGAGTAATTTAAAATGAAACGCAATCTCAGAATTGCGCTTGTAGTAGCATTGGCACTGGCAGTTTCGACTGCCGGTGCCTTTGCCGCAGTTGTGAGCGCAAGCTTTAACAAAATCAACATTACCGTTAACGGAACACCTGTAGCCGTAAGCGGTGAAAGCTTCGTAAGATCTACAGGAGACGTGCCTTACAGCATACTGTACAAGGGCACTACTTATCTTCCTCTGGCTAAAGTCTGCGAATTCGTAGGCAAGGACGTAGCATGGGATGGTTCAACCAGAACCGTATCCATCTCCACACCCAAGGAAGCTCCCAAGGCTCCCGCAGCAAGCACTGCGGCTCCTTCTTCTCATCAGGACGCAAACCCCGACTGCACATTCGACAGTCTTACAATACAAGTTAACGGCCAGGTCTTCGCTGTTCCCGGCCAGCAGTACGACAGAGGCGGCAGCACCGTTCCCTACAGCCTTCTTTACAGAGGCACAACCTACCTGCCCCTGGCAGCAGTTTGCCAGCTGGTAGGAAAGGACATTGCCTGGGACGGCGCAACTTACACCGCAGCTGTTAAGGACAGAGCAGCTATCGCAAACTATTCCGGCTCCGGCGTACCCGATTTCGGCAAGCTCAGCGGCCTTTCCAGGGCAGATGAAAGCAACTCCGACAGCGAAATGGTCTACAACTACTACTGCTACACCGGTTCCGGCCGTGAAGCCAATGCGGACTCCGACATCCAGAAGTACGTTTCCTATCTGTTCGACGCAGGTTACACCTACCGCACGGCAGAATCTGCAGCCCTCTTCGGAGACCAGAACACCAAGCTTTACTGCTACGGCAGCGACACTACAGGCCAGCTGGTTGTAGTCGGATTGGTTCAGTATAAGGAATTAACAGAAGCGGTTATAAGCTATACTAAATAGCAGAACATAAACATATATAAGGAGTACAAACATGAAGTACGTATTAGCAACAATGGAAGATCTGCCCGCTATTAAGGCTCTGCTGGCAAGATACCACAAAGACACAATTAAGCCCGAAGACATGCCCGGCGGCTTCGTAACAACAAAGCTGTCCGACGAACAGTTCGAAGACCTCATCGTAAACCAGAAGGGTATTACTCTGGCTAAGAACGACAAGGGCGAAGTTAAGGCTTTCGCTTTCCACGCTCCCTGGGATTACTGGATGCAGGTTCCCATCATGAAGAGAATGACAGAAGTTCTCCCCGACATGCCTTTCGACGGTATGGATCTGGACGTATCCAACACATATCAGTATGGCCCGGTATGCGTAGACGTAGATGTTAGAAATACAGGTGTTTTCGCAGAAATCTTCAAGGAAGCTCTCAAGCTCTACGAAGACAGATACCCCGTAATGGTTACATTCATCAACCAGATTAACCCCAGAAGCTATGCAGCCCACACAAAGAAGGCCGGCATGACAGAAATCGGCAAGTTCGACTTCAACGACAACCACTACTGGATGATGGCAATCAAGACAAAGTAGT
>JAKSSQ010000117.1 GCA_024403005.1 Clostridia bacterium
GATCCAGATTTCCGACAATACTGCAACAAACCTCATCATTAACAACATCGGAAGAGAAGAAATGGACGCTTCCTTCGCAGACATGGGCCTCAAGGTGACCCACTTAAACCGCATCATGTTCGACTCCGTACGCGCTGCAATGGGCATTGAAAGTTCCATCTCCGCAGGAGAAATGGGCATGCTCTTCGAAACGCTCTACAAGGGCGAATGGGTAAGCAGAGAAGTTTCCGACTACGCTCTGGAAGTTCTCAAGGGCCAGCAGATTAACCACAAGATTCCCGGCTACATCGGTCCCTATGCACTGCCTTATGCACATAAAACAGGCGAAGACGACGGCATTGCCAACGACGTAGGCATTGTTTATGCCAAGGAACCCTTCAGCCTCTGCTTCGTTTCCACAGGTACAGACGTACCCGCCTGGGAACGCTTCATGCGCCAGACAGCACTGGAACTCTTCAATGACTGCGGCGGCAAAGCGGAGGCATAATGAGCAGCTTTCTTCCTGTCCCGGACAGAGTTGCCTTTACGGTCTTCGGACTGGACGTTATGTGGTACGGTGTGCTCATCGGCATAGGCATGATTTTAGGCGTAAGCATAGCCTACATGCGCTGCCCCAGGCACGGGCTTAACAGCGACAAACTGCTGGATCTGGCCATCTACTGCATACCTTTCGGCGTTTTAGGCGCAAGAGCCTATTACGTTTTATTCCAGTGGGACAACTACAAAGGCAACATTAAAGAAATTCTGAATATAAGAGGCGGCGGCCTGGCTATCCACGGCGGATTAATCTTCGGCCTGGGTCTGGCAGCCATCTTAATCGTAAAGATCTGGAAGCAGAACCCCTTCGAATGGATGGATATCCTGGCGCCTTCCATAGCGCTGGGCCAGTCCATAGGACGCTGGGGTAACTACTTCAACAGTGAAGCTCACGGCGGCCCCTGTGATCTTCCCTGGGCAATAGAGGTTGACGGCCAATTGGTTCATCCCACGTTTTTGTACGAATCCATCTGGTGCTTTATCCTCTTTGCAGGGCTAATCTGGTTCCACGAAACGGGGCATAAGAAGTTCCACGGACAGATTATCTGCCTGTACCTTATGCTTTACTCCGTGGAAAGGTTCTTCGTGGAAGGGCTCCGCACAGACTCCCTTATGGTAGGCCCGCTGCGCCAGGCACAGGTTATAAGCCTTTGCATACTGCTGGCTGCGGCAGCTGCTTACTGCATTTTAAGCAAAAAGAAAAACGGCGAACTAAGCGATTAACAGGAAAGGATGGTCTGTTTAATGAAGCGATTACTAAGCCTTGCACTGGCACTTCTCGTGGTCTTTTCCCTCTGTGCCTGCACTTCCGGCCCGGCCCCGGCGCCTTCGGCCAGCACTTCGGAAGACATGTACATGGACTTCCTCGCAGGCAATTCCAAGGTCTACGGAGATTTTGCCAACGTTACAATGTACGGATCCGGCTACGACGGACCGCAGCCCTTCATCGATAAGGAAGACGGCTTCGACATAGCCCAGCTCGTAAACAGGGTAGTTGTAAGCGCGGACATGCCCGGCGCAAAGTCTGCAGTTACAATGCGCTACGCCTTAATCGACTGCGGCTCCGACGGTGAACCCGAGCTCGCGCTTTCCACGAGCATCGAAGACACCTACGGCTCTCCCTTCGAACGCCAGGCCATTATTAAGAACATCGACGGCAAGCTCCAGCTCTGCCACGTTACCGAGTCTTATTACAGATACTACGAAGAGCTGTTTAACCCCGGCGGCGTTATCGTTTCCGGCGGAAGCAGCAGCTATCTTTCCAGCGTATATTCCAAGGCAGCCATAGATAAAGACGGTGTTTACCGCAACATCTTCAGCGAAACCGACGACTATTACCTGGGTTCTCAGTTCCCCGAATTCTGTAAGATTGCAGAAGTTGCAGCCCAGCGCGAAGACGAACTGGACGACAATTATCTGCTCAAGACCGTTTATTTCTTCGGCGAAGACGGTGCTCCGCTTGACCCAATCTTCAGCGCAGAACCGGAAGACGACGAAACTATCAAGAGCATCTTTGCAGAAGCAGGCGAAAAGCTCTACACTCTGGAAGAAATAAGCGCGGTCATTAAAGAAAAGATGGACAGCTGCGGCGTAGTGGACAAGATGGAGGAAATCGTCTGGACAGACCTGGATCCTTCCGCTATTCCCGGAGTTAAGGACATCGCAGAATACGGTATTAACCCGGTATTCGTAAGCACAACGGATGAATTCGTCAGCGCAATCGCAGACGATACAACCATCGTTCTTGCGCCCGGCGAATATAACGTTACTGAGTGGGTCAATGCAAACGACGTAAGGGAATTCGACTACGAAGAAAATACATGGGATGCAGGCGTTTTCAAGGGCGGCTACTTCGACGAACCTGAATTCGTAATCAACAACCTTTCCGGCCTTACAATCGTATCCCAGGACAAGAATAAACCCGCAACTATCGTGTGCGAGCCCCGCCACAGCAATGTAATTGCTTTCCGCAACTGCAACAGCATTATCCTTAAGGACATTATTGCAGGCCACACTCAGGGCGGATCCTGCAGCGGAGACGTAATCGCGGTAATTGACAGCTACGCAGTGGATATGTACAACTGCGACCTCTACGGCTGCGGCGCTTACGGAATCTACGCAGACAATGCTTCCAACGTTGTGCTCACAGACTGCGTAATCCACGACTGCTCCTACGGATGCGTCGAAGCCTACGATTCCTACCTGAACTTCTACGGCTGCGTATTCAGAGACTGCAAAGAATACACCATGTTCGACATCATGAATACCGACGCATATTTCGAAAACTGCAGCTTTAAGAACCTGCAGGGCGAAATGCTCTACATGACAACTTCGTCCTACGTAAACTTCAAGGGCTGCACATTTGATGCCAATGCATTAAACGGCCTTAACTGGTACAGCGGCGAAGGACGCATCCAGCTCGACAATTAGTGCGGTATAAAATTAAAAACGGCAATATAAAACTGCAGGGCAGCGCCCTGCAGTTTTTGGATGTTTTATCTGCTTATGTCCTTAACGTAGAGGAATATAATCTGGTTGTCTTCGGAGTAGTCCTCTGCAGCGATTAATTCCATTATGGCGGGCTTATATTCGCCGTTCATGAGCCTTCTGTAGTGGACGCTGGAATATTTATTGCCGGCGGAGAAAAATCTTCTTAAATCGGCGATTTGAGTCTTGCTAATGAATTCGTCGTAGTCGCCGGGGTAGAGGTTAGGGCTGTTTGCGAAGTTTTCCAGCCAGCCGGATAAGGTGTCTGTGTAGCCCTTTTCCGGCGTTAATTCCTTTTCGTCTGCGCGAAGTACGCCGAAGCTGTCTTCCTTAAGGTTAACCTTTAAAATCTTTTCGTAGTACTTGTTTAAGATTTCGAAAGCTGCCTTTCTGCCGGTGCGGTCAATGCCTTTTGCCTTGTAGTAGTTTTCTTTGGCATCGTACATTAATTCGTCTGCTACGGTAGCCATGTATTCTACGCTTGAACCCGGGTAATCTGCAGCTCTTACGTGGCCTGCAGAAACGGAGACTTCCGAAACCAGTTCTCCATGCCAGCTGCTCACATTAGCGAGGAAATTTTCCTTAATTTCCTGAATCTGCTCCTTAGTGCAGTTTAAGAGGGCCATGAATTCGTCGCCGCCTGTTCTGAAAGTGCTGCCATATGGGTCAAATGAAGCGGAAATTACCTCTGCTGCACCGCGGATGAGTTCGTCGCCTGCCGCATGGCCCAGAGTATCGTTTACGACCTTAAGACCGTTTACGTCGATAGATACGACTACCAGATCTTCGGGAATTATGCCGCTTTCCTTGTAATTCTTTAAATATTCTTCGTAGGCGTAGCGGTTGTAGAGCTTAGTGAGGGGGTCTCTTTCCAGGAGGTTCTTCTGCGTGCTTATCTCTTCGTCCTGAACCTGCTGGCTGAACTCAATGAAGTGGATAAACTGCAGGATTGCGCCTACCGTTAATGCCAGGCAGCAGGTGCGAATGTTTGCACTTACTACTTCCTGGAGCACAATTGCGATAATTATGAAAGATGAGATGGATATAAGGGAGAGTTTATTGTCTTTTTTGTATCGTTTTCCATAGTTATAGAAGCCGACTATTACTGCCAGGATTGCAAAGCCGTACATGACAGCATAGACGATGAAGAACGGGCCGTGGTGGTAAATATTGTGTTCATCGATGTAGAATGTCCAGCCGGTGAAGATGGATGCCACGTTGAGCGCGGTGCTTAGCACGAACAGCGTGCGGAAAATCTTTTCGTAGGTCTTGCTTTCGTAGATCTGCTCTATAAAGAAAGCTATGGCCATGGGGGACAGGACGTAGTCTGCTGCTTTAAGCACTGTGTGGAGAATTATGGTGCTTTCCGGTGCTCCGTTTAAAATCCACGCAAAAAGTTCCGCCAGATTTGCCAGGATAATAAGTATGTAAGTGTGGTAAAACTTATGCTTAGTATCTCTTTTAAGTCTGCCGTTTTCGTGTATCAGGATAGCCAGAATGGCTATTGCTATGCAAGATAATGTAGAAACTGCGATGTAATATATATTCATAGTAGTACCTTTACCGATATGCTATAAAGGATATTATAGCACATCTCTGCGCCGGCAGTGCTAAAAATTAAAGGGTGCCGGCGCATTGGGTCACGCGGGGCTCTCTTGATAAAAACACCCCCTTTCGCTATAATAGTAATGTTATAGACCCATTGAATTCACAAGGAGAATAAATATATATGAAATTAGGTATCGTAGGACTGCCCAACGTAGGCAAGAGCACACTTTTTAATGCGATTACAAAGGCCGGCGCAGAAGCTGCAAACTATCCGTTCTGCACCATCGAACCCAACGTTGGCGTAGTAACCGTGCCCGACGAAAGAATCACAAAGCTGCACGAACTGTACAACTCCAGAAAGACCATCTATGCGACCATCGAATTCGTAGACATCGCAGGCCTTGTAAGGGGTGCAAGCAAGGGCGAAGGCCTGGGCAACCAGTTCCTGGGCAATATCCGCGAAGTAGACGCAATCGTACACGTAGTCCGCTGCTTCGAAGACGACAATATCGTACACGTAGACGGCAAGATCGACCCGGCTTCCGACATCGAAACCATCGATACAGAGCTCATCCTTTCCGACATGGAAATCCTGGAACGCCGCATTGCCAAGACTAAGAGCGGCATGAAGGGCGGCGACAAGAGCAAGATGGGTGAACTCAATGCAATGGAAGCTGTAATGGCAGTTCTCGCAGACGGAAAGAACGCGCGCACCATGGAATTCGAAGACGACGAAACAGAAAGCTTCGTAAAGAGCCTGGGCCTCCTTTCCTATAAGCCCATTATTTACGTTGCAAACGTATCCGAAGACGACGTTGCAGACCCCTCTTCCAACGAATTTGTAAGCACAGTAAAGAAAATTGCAGACGCAGAAGGCTCCGAAGTAGTTGTAATCTGCGCAGGAATCGAATCCGAAATTGCAGAGCTGGAAGACGAAGAAAAGAAGATGTTCCTGGAAGATCTGGGCATCGAAGAAAGCGGTCTGGACAAGCTTGTAAAGGCTTCTTACGCGCTGCTCGACCTTATTTCCTTCCTTACTGCAGGCGAAGACGAATGCAGAGCATGGACTATTAAGAAGGGCACAAAGGCTCCCCAGGCTGCAGGAAAGATCCACACAGACTTCGAAAAGGGCTTTATCCGCTCCGAAACCATTACTTACGAAAAGCTTATGGAAGTTAACGGAAGCATGGCAGCTGCAAGAGAAAAGGG
>JAKSSQ010000118.1 GCA_024403005.1 Clostridia bacterium
ATTATGCAGTCTGTCAGCCAGTTTTATAATAAGGACACGGATGTCCTTGGACATGGCCAGGAACATCTTGCGGATGTTCTCGGCCTGCTGTTCTTCTTTGGTGTAGTAGTTGATGTTTGTCAGTTTTGTGACCCCATCAACCAGATTTGCAATGTCGCTGCCGAAATCTGCTTCCAGATCGGCAAGAGAATATGCTGTATCTTCTACAAGGTCGTGGAGAAGTCCGCCTGCAACGGTGACGTCGTCCATTCCGAGCTCAGCAAGAATACGTCCGACTGCCATAGGATGTATGATGTATGGCTCCCCGGACCTTCTGAACTGGCCTTCGTGGTGTTCAACGGCCTTCAGATATGCTTTTTCCAGAAGCTGCTCGTTATAGTTTGAATTGTATTCAAGCAGCTGTCTTACGTACTCCTGCATTAAAAATTAAGCTCCTTTATACTTGTTCTTCTTAGTAAGTCTGCACAGGTCGAAATATACTCCGGATGCAACTCCGATGGAGCTGTATGTACCTACGAGTACGCCTGCGATGAGAGGCAGTGCGAATGCTCTGATCTGAGATCCGCAGAGGATGATGAGCGGCAGAATTGCCAGCATTGTTGTAACAGATGTCATGATGGATCTGCTTATGCAGGCTGTAATGCTGCTGTCGATAACGAATTCCTGCTTGCGCTTGCTCTGGCGCATTCCTTCGCGGATTCTGTCGAAAATAACGATAGTATCGTTGATGGAATAACCGATTACGATGAGCAGACCTGCGATGAACGGGCGGTTCATCTGGAAGTGGAACAGTCCGTAGAATGCGAAGAGCATTGCTGCGTCGTGGAGCAGAGCTACGATAGCTGCGATACCGAATCTCCATTCGAATCTGAACGCAATGTATGCGAGCATTGCAACGGATGCGATTAAGATAGCCTTAAGAGCGTTGCTCTTGAGCTGGCTTCCTACGGAAGGTCCGATGAGACCTGCGGATTCTACAAATTCGTCTGTCTTTCCGAAAGCAGTCTGCAGTTCCTTGCAGAGTGCCTGTCTTTCTTCGTTATCCATAACCTGAGTTGTCTTCAGGATTACCTTTTCGTTGTTTTCACCTGCGTACTGGATGTTGTCGCGGATGTCTGTATCGGGCAGATACTTCTTGAGTTCAGCTTCGTCTACGTGCTGGCCGAGGTTGAGCTGAAGGCTTGTACCACCTGTAAAGTCGATGCCCATGTTGAAGCCTCTTACAACGCCGATGCCAAGGCCGATTACCAGCAGTACAACGGATGCGATGTAGAACATCTTTCTCTTGGACATGAACGGATAGCCGTTCTTGTCTTCTGCGCTTGTATCCTTGATTTCCTTCTTGAGTCCGAACATGGACTTCTTGCAGAGTGCCGGAGTTTCAGCGATGAACTGCAGGAGCAGCTGGGAAACTACAACAGCTGTGAATACGGAGAGCACGATACCGATGAGGAGTGTCATAGCGAAACCTCTTACGGAACCTGTACCGAAGGTGTAAAGGATAACTGCTGCAATTACAGTTGTGAGCTGAGAGTCGATGATAGTTGTGAGCGCGCGCTTGAAACCGGACTGAACAGCAACTCTTGCGGACTTTCCGAGGCCCATTTCTTCTCTGATTCTGGAGAAGATGATTACATTGGAGTCAACAGCCATACCGATGGACAGGATGAAGCCTGCAATGCCGGGGAGCGTTAAAACTGCCTTGAACGCAATGAATACCCACAGGTAAAGCAGAATGTACAGGAGCAGAGAAATGTCTGCTGCAACGCCCATTATTCTGTAAGCTGCAATCATGAGGATAAGGATGAGGCCAATGCCGATTGCACCTGCAATTACGCTCTTCTGAGCTGCATCCATACCGAGAGTCGGTCCAACGATTTCTGTCTGAACTTCGTTGAGTGTAACGGGCAGAGAACCGCCTCTGATTAAAGCTGCCAGGTTAGCTGCTTCGGATTCTGTGAATCTGCCTGTGATTTCGCAGGTTGTGCTGTTGATTACTGTGCTTACCATCGGATCGGAGATTACATCGCCGTCCAGAAGGATTAAGATCTGGTTTGCGCTGTAGCCGTCCATTGTACAGTTAATCTGTCTGTTAACGATCTTGCGGGTAGCTTCTGCAAAGAGGTCTGCACCTGCGGCATCGAATTCGAGCTGAATTGCAAATGTGCCCATGAGGTTAGCCTGGTTGCCCTTATAAGCCCCTGCTACTGCGTTCTTAACGTTTTCTCCTGTGATAACGACGTTTTCGTCTGTAGTCATGAAGTTAAGCTGTGCAGTCTTGCCGATGGTTTCGATAGCTTCCTGTGCATCCTGAGCACCGGGAAGTTCGATTCTGATGCGGTTTTCGTTTTCGATGGTGATAACGGGTTCGGAAAGGCCCATTTCGTTAACACGCTTTTCCATTACGGACTGAACCTGTTCCATAAGGGTCTTGAGTTCGCCGCCTGTTGCGTCTGTGTCTGCTTCCAGAACTACGGATACACCGCCGATCATGTCCAGACCAAGATGCATGCGGTCAGCAACATTTCCGCCTGCTCCGAAACCGCCGATGGAAAATGCCCATCCGGCAATAAGTACGATAACGATTAAAAGTGATAAAATTTTCTTCATTTTTTTAGTTTTCCCTTTATAAAAACAAGGCATGTGCAGTTTTGCACACATGCCTTGCATGTATTTATTCGCTTTTTGCTCTCTTAAGCGTCTGCATTTTCTTCAGCGGGAGCAACTTCCTGAACTTCGAGAGGTTCAGTAGGTTCTTCCTTCTTTTCGCTCAGCTTCTTCATGTTCTTGGGAGTAACCTTCTTGTCTTCGGTTTCGTCCTTTGCATACTTGTCTGCAGAAGCCTTTTCAACGTTGTTTACAGCCCACTTAGCGATTTCCAGCTTTGTTCTGTCTGCGCCTACCTGGATTGTAACTCTGTCTTCCTTGATTCTTACGATCTTACCGTAGATACCGCCGATTGTGAGAATCTGGTCGCCGACTTTGAGAGAGTCTCTCATCTGCTTTACTTCTTTATCCTTCTTCTGCTGAGGACGGATAAGCATAAAGTACATGATAGCAAAAAGTGCAACGAGCATTACAATCTGTCCATAAAATTGATTCATAAAATCCTCCTAATTTATAACAATAATATTATAGACTAAAACGCGTAAATTTCAATAGTTTTTTGGTGTTATGAACCAATTAATGCGGTTGAAATTTCTAGTTTAAGATGATAAAATAACACCGCTGCGCCGGCGTGATGGAATTGGCAGACGTACGGGACTCAAAATCCCGCGGTGGCAACACCGTGCGGGTTCGACCCCCGCCGCCGGCACCAATAAATACCCTTGGGCTCGTCCCCAGGGTATTTTTTTTTGCGGGGGTGGAACCCGTCAGGCCGCAAAGGTCCGGTGGACCTTTGCGGGCCGAGCACGGCGGCTCTGCATAAGCGAGGCTCATCAGCATTGAGCGAAGCGAAATGCGTGACCCCCGCCGCCGGCACCAAATTTTAAAGACCAGGGTCTCCCCTGGCCTTTTTCTTTTTGATTATTTACCCATTGCAGTTTCTGCAGCGCGCATCATGATTGCACATTCGATTCTCTTCTTAAAGAGTTCGCATCCCGGCTTATAAATGCCGCGGATTGTGCCGGAAGCGTGGAACGCATTGGCAGCGCAGCCGCCGGAGCAGTAAAGCTTAGCCCAGCAATCCTTGCAGTCTTCTCTAGCGTAAGCATTGCAGCTTCTGAATTCTTCGCGAAGTTCGGTGTTTGTAACGCCGTTCCAGATATCGCCCAGCTTATAGGATTCTTCGCCTACGAACTGGTGGCAGGGATATAAATCGCCCCATGGGGTCACTGCCATGTATTCTGTGCCGGAGCCGCAGCCGGAGATTCTCTTGTAGATGCAGGGGCCGCTCTTAAGATCCAGCATGTAGTGGTAGAACGTAATGGGCTTGCCTTCTGCAGTGCGTCTCAGCATGTCCTTTGCCAGGATTTCGTACTGTTCCTTAACGATTTCGATGTCTTCCGGTGTAAGGCCTGCAGGGTCTCCCGGAGCGCATACGACGGGTTCCATGGACAGTTCAGTGAACCCCAGATCTGCCATGTGGAATACGTCCTTTGTAAAGTCCGGATTTGCGTGTGTAAAGGTACCGCGCATGTAATAGTTCTTTCCGCCTCTGGAATCTACCAGTTTCCTGAACTTGGGAACGATTTTTTCGTAGCTTCCGTTGCCTGCATAGTCTACCCTTAATCTGTCGTGGATTTCCTTGCGTCCGTCCAGAGAAAGAACGACGTTGCTCATTTCCTTGTTTGCAAATTCGATTACATCGTCGTCGATGAGCATGCCGTTTGTGGTAAGAGTAAAGCGGAAATTTTTCTTGTGTTCCTTTTCCACACTGCGTGCGTAGTTAACCAGCTGCTTAACTACATCCCAGTTCATGAGTGGTTCACCGCCGAAGAAGTCTACTTCCAGGTTTGTTCTTGTGCCGCTGTGTTCCATGAGGAAATCCAGGGCTCTCTTGCCTACTTCGAAGGACATTAAAGCTCTGTCGCCGTGGTATTTGCCCTGGCTTGCAAAGCAGTAGGAACAGTTGAGGTTGCAGGTGTGCGCAACGTGCAGGCACAGAGCCTTTACTACGTCACCGGAGCGTTCCTTAAATGTTCCTGCCATGTCTTCGTAATTGTCGGGTGTAAAGAGCTTTCCGGCTTCTTTCAGTTGCCCAACGTCGCCGATGCACAGCTTTACGTCTTCTTCTGTTACGTCTTCTCTGTCCTTATACTTTTCGAGAATAGCCTTAACGATTTCCTCTTCGCTGCACTTTTCGTACATATCGATAATGTCGTAAGCTACTTCGTCTACTACGTGGACAGATCCTGAACAGGTGTCCAGGACGATATTAAAATCGTTTAATTTATACTGGTGTACCATTAAAACTTCCTAAAACTATTTCTGCCTGAAATTTTTACTTAATCACAAAGAAGCCGCCTGCACAATCGTGCGGGCGGCACTTTAATTACAAAAGAAAATTATTCTTCTGCGTTTTCGCACTTCTGGTTAGCAACGCCGCAGGATGTCTTGCAAGCGGACTGGCAGGATGTCTGGCATTCGCCGCAGCCACCGTTCTTAGCGCTTTCGCAGAGATTCTTTGTTTCGAGTGTAGTAATTCTTGTCATTTTGTACCTCATTATCTTAATAATTCGCATCTGAGTTTAAGTCAACATGCTCAAAGCGATGACTTGTAAAATATCACAAATAAATATATCTTATAATTCCCTGTCTTGTCAAGGAATTAGTAAATTTATCTGTATCCTCCTATCTGGAAAATATGTTCTTCCCCGCAACAAACTTCTCGCGGATAATGCAGTCTGCATCGTTGTAGCAGGAGCGCTCGATTCTTTCGCTGATAGAAAGCTCTCTCATGGAGTGCATTGCGCTGTCGTCCAGGACTAAAGCGTCGAATTCGTAGCCGTCTTCGAAGGAGCCGACCTTGCCGAAATAGCTGCCGCCCATAACAGTTGCCAGGTAGAAAACTTCTTCGAAAGTGAGCGGCTTGGCGGATGTATCGACCAGCCTGTAATACATCTTTGAAGCCATAATAGTATCCAGAATGGTATGCAGCATATTCATAGAAGAACCTGCAGCCACGTCTGTTCCAATGCCTACAGGAATTCCTGCTTCCAGGAATTTGCGGATTGGAGCGATGCCGCTTGTAAGGATCATGTTGGAATTCGGGCAGTGAGCCACATAGGTGCCGTGCTTCTTAAGGATAGCCATTTCCTCCTCGCCGCTGTAGACGCA
>JAKSSQ010000119.1 GCA_024403005.1 Clostridia bacterium
TAACTTTAATCGCACCGCTTAAAGATCCGAAGGCAAAGGAAAGATTAACAGCTTATAAAGCCGGCGGAAAGCAGGCTCAGCCGAACCTTAAGGTTTACGCTCAGCCCCCTGTAAAGCCGTTCTTTAACAAGCAGAGATTAATAAACAAGTCCAACCAGAAGGGCCTGGCAAAATATTTAAAGGGCATTCTGGACGAAAACAACTTCGGCAGCGATTTCTGGCTCTGGTGCTACAGCCCCACTTCCTGCGACGTGGTAGACCCGCTGGCAAAGGAGCTTGGAATACCTGCAGAAGAGCTGTGGTCGAGGACTGTTTACGACTGCGTGGACAGACATTCCGCCTACCCCGGACACATCGACCCGGCTGTGGTAGACAAGATGGAAGAAGACCTGGCAAGAAAGGTAAAGTGCGTATTTGCAACGGCTCAGGGACTCTACGAAAGACTTGCTGAATTCAATGCAAACACCCACCTGCTGCCCAACGGCTGCGCTTACGAGCTCTTTAATAAGGTTTCCGTTCTGGAAAAGCAGAGCAAAACCGTGGAAATGGGCTTCGTGGGAATGCTGCAGGAATGCATAGACTACGACATAATCAAGACCGTAGCAAGGGAATTCCCCGACGGAAAGGTTACCCTAATAGGCAAGCCTCTGCCCGGCGTGGACCTTGAGTGGGTCAAAGATTATCCCAACATACACATGACCGGCCTGGTTCCCCAGCACGAACTGCCGGAATACATCCGGAACTTCGACGTATGCATGAACGTCTTTGCGGATAACGACCTTAGCCGCGACGTAAGCCCCCTGAAGTTCTACGAATACATGGCTACAGGAAAACCTGTCGTAAGCACTCTGGTGCCCCTGCAGGTTCTGGAATATGCGGACAGCATCTACCTGGCAGAAACCCCTGCGGAATTCGCCATGAAGTGCAGAGAAGCTTTAAAGGAAACCCCCGACGACCCGCGCAGACAGATGCGCATTGCCAGCGCTGCTGAATGCTCCTGGGATAACAGGGTAAGGGATATGAAGGATATACTCGGTTGGTAAAATTAAAGGAGATCTAAATGAAAATCGTTAATGAAAAGGGCAAACTGTTCGGTCTTATCAACGTCGTAGACCTTATCGTAGTTCTGCTCGTAATCGCAGTTGTAGGCGTTGTAGGCACACAGCTTCTGGGAAGCAAGGTTACAGATGCAGTTTCCCAGCAGACAGACTGCTATGCACAGGTCCGTGTTATCGGTGCGCACCCGTACATGCTCACAGATGTTGAAAATCAGGATCTCAAGGGCCAGAGAATGGTATCCGGAAATTCCTATCTGAGCGCAACTATCGAAGACGTATGGTTTGAAGATTACTGGATTACAGCCACAACCGACGATGGACGCATCGTGACCGCAACGGACCCCGTTAAGAAGGACATCATCTTCCTCGTAAAGACTCAGGTTGCTCCCGACACAGCAAGCCCCAAGATCGGAAGCCAGGAACTGAGATCCGGCAGAACCTTTATCGTTAAGACTCAGACTTACGAATGCAGCGGCACTATCCGCTACGTTGAAATCGGCGGTTATAACCCTCCTGCAGAATTCGCAAACAAGTAGCATAAGATGACGGAAATCATTAAAAACAGCATTTTCGTGAGGTTAATCGTCTTTGTGTACTCAAAGATGCGCGAGTATTTCAGCTGCAGCGCTCTTGGTGCACTTGCGAAGACCCTCCACGAAAGCTATTTACAATCGAATACAAGAAAAGCCTGGGAAGGCTTCTGCGGCCAGCCGGACGCTGCCGAATTTTCGATTTATAAGAAGTTTCTTGTTATCATCGAAAAACTGCTGCACGTTATCGGCTCCTGGCTGGAAAACAGCATAATCTATAAGGTAATTGTCGGTTTAAAGAGCATTTATCTTAAAATTACAAAGAACAGTGCTCTGTTCGGCCTTATAAACAGCATGCCTCTGCACAGATGGTTCCTGGTGCTCTTCGGAATGTACCTGCCCATCGAATACATAGTCCGCGATACCCTGAATCTGGGAATCCTGGCTTCTGTATGGGAAGAACTGTTCATTATGGCGGGCATTGCGCTCATACTTTGGAGAAACTGCCTTAAGCAGAGCAACAGCTTTGCAAGAGCAACCACCATGGAAACCTGCCTGCTCCTTTACATGGCAGCCGGCGCGCTCCTGATGATGCTCAACAGACCGTTCCCGTCCATAGCCATGGCAGGCTACAGAGCTCAGGTTGAATATGTAGTCTGGTTCTTTATAATAATCCGCCTTATCGACAGTCTGGAAGACGCAAAAGCCCTTATCTGGGGCTTTACAGGCGTGGTTTTCCTCCTGTCTCTGCACGGAATTTACCAGTACATTATCGCAGTACCTATTCCTTCCTCCTGGGTAAGCCAGACGGAAGCAGGGGTTCGCACGAGAGTATTCTCCCTTACAGGAAGCCCGAACATCTTCGGGTCTCTTCTGGTTATGGGTGCTCCCAGCTACGCAGCTCTCATGTATTACTGCAAGGAAGGCTGGAAGAAATTCCTGGCTCTCTGCGGTGTAGGAACCATGTGCCTGTGCATTCTGTTCACCTTCTCCAGAGGCTCCTGGGTAGGCTTAATTGTTGCAATCGTAATCTTTGCAATGTACATGGATAAGAGGCTCCTCGGCATTATGGGCATGGGCATGGCTGCGGTTCTTGTGGCTGTTCCTTCCATAACCAGCAGACTTACCTATCTGTTCACCAACGACTACAAGGAAGCTTCCGCAGTTGGCGGCAGAGCTCTCCGCTGGGAAACAGGCTGGAATCTTCTCCACGAAAATTCCCCCTGGCTGGGCTTCGGCCTCGGCCGTTTCGGCGGTGCAGTAGCCATGAACAACCAGGTTCTGGACAAGACGGAAGAATTCAGCTACTTCTACATGGACAACTATTACCTGAAAACTCTTGTTGAAATGGGGTATTCCGGGTTTATAGTATATATAGTGTGTCTTATCGCCTTTGTAATTCTGTCAATGCGCGTGGTTTACCGCTGCAGCAGAGAAAGGGTTTACACTTACGGCGAAGACGCTCTTACGAGAAATATCGGCTCGATGAAGCCAATAGCAGCCGGCCTCTTCGCAGGTCTTACAGGCGTTCTCGTACACTGCTATTTTGAAAATATTTTTGAAGAACCCTATATGATGGCTTACTTCTGGGGACTGGCAGCCGCAATTGCGTGGCTCGGTTTCTTCAGAACGCCGGGGGAGGAGTATAGAAAATGAAAGTTTGCGTAATCGGTCTCGGATATATCGGACTTCCCACAGCTGCAATGTTTGCAAATGCAGGCCTGGACGTGGTCGGTGTAGACAAGAAGCCTCAGATTGTTGAAGCTCTCAACAGAGGCGAAGTAATTATCGAAGAAAACGGTCTGGAAGAGTTCATTAAGAACGTGGTTGCAGGGGGTCACCTTAAGGCAGCCCTGGAACCGGAAGTTTCCGACGCTTATATTATCTCCGTTCCCACACCCATTACGGAAGATAAAAAAGCAGACATGCGTTTTGTTGAAAGCGCTACAAAGTCGCTGGTGCCCCTTCTTAAGAAGGGCGACCTGGTAATCCTGGAATCCACATCTCCCATCGGAACAGTGGACCAGCTCATGCTGCCCATCCTGGAAGAATCCGGACTTAAGGCAGGCGAAGACTTCAGCCTCGGACATTCTCCCGAAAGAGTTATTCCCGGAAAGATTCTCTACGAACTGGTCAACAACGACAGAATTGCAGGCGGCATCGACAAGAAGAGCGCTTCCAGAATCGCAGAACTCTACAAGAGCTTCGTAAAGGGCGAAATTTTCGAAACAGACGCTCGCACAGCTGAAATGTGCAAGCTTTCCGAAAATACATTCAGAGACGTTAACATCGCATTTGCCAACGAACTGGCAAAGATCTGCGAAGACCAGGGCATTAACGTATGGGAACTCATCGAGCTGTGCAACAAGCACCCGAGAGTTAACATCCACCAACCCGGCCCCGGCGTAGGTGGCCACTGCATCGCAGTTGACCCCTGGTTCATCGTGGAAAAGGAACCTTCTCTTGCGAATATTATCCGCACATCCAGAGAAACAAACGACTCCATGCCGGATTACGTTGCTTCCAAGGCAGATAAGATTCTCGAAGGCATCGAAAACCCCGCAATCTGCGTGCTCGGCGTAACCTATAAGCCGGACGTAGACGACATGCGCGAAAGCCCCGTAATCCACCTTATCGAAAAGCTTAAGGCAAAGGGCTATGCGGTTAAGGCTCACGACCCCCACGTGAAGGGCAGAGAAGGCATCGAAGAAGACCTGGCAGCTGCAGCAAAGGGCGCAGATCTGGTAATTCTCGGCGTGAACCACAGCCAGTACAAGGCTCTGGATTTCGGCCTTCTGGCAGAATCCGTACGCACAAAGAATTTCCTGGATACACGCAACTTCGCAGATATGGAAGCTGCAAAGGCAGCAGGTTTTGCCTGCCACCTCCTCGGACGCACTGAAAGGTAATGCCGGAGGTATATCCAATGAGGAATTTTCAGTCGACAAGAATCCTGGATGTAAGGGTCGACAAAGTTACAAAAATCAAGGCTCTGGAGGAGTTCAGCCGCATGGTTAAGGAACCGGGCTGCTCTCTGATAGTAACCCCCAACGCAGAGATAGTCTCTGCAGCCTCAAAAACGCCCCGTCTTAAAGAGATTATCGAAGATGCGGCAATGGTTATCCCCGACGGAATTGGCCTCATCTATGCGTCGAAATTTAAGGGTGACCCAATCGAAGAAAAGGTTGCAGGCATAGATTTTTCCAGAGCTGCTCTGGAAATCTGCGCAAAGGAAGGCATTAAAGTTTTCTTCCTGGGCAGCAAGCCCGGCGTTGCAGAAAAGGCTGCTCAGAACATCATGGCCGAAATTCCCGGCCTTTGCGTAGCAGGCTGGCGCGACGGCTATTTTAAGCCCGAGCAGGAAGACGAAGTGGTCGCCCAGATTAATGAAAGCGGCGCGGAATTCCTGTGCGTTGCATTGGGGTCACCGAAACAGGAGATTTTTGTAATCGACCATAAGGATAAGCTTAAAGCTAAGGCTGCCGTAGGCATAGGCGGAAGCCTGGACATCTGGTCCGGCACGCTGCAGAGGGCACCTCAGTTTTATATAGACCACGGCCTGGAATGGCTGTACAGAATGGTACAGGAACCCTGGCGCCTTAAGAGGCTGCCGGCCCTTCCCATGTTTTTAATAAAGGCGGCTATAAGGAGGTAACATGGACGCTTCAGAACTCAAAAAAATAGCAGCGCTGGTGAGACAGGACATCATCAGAGCAGTATACAGTGCTAATTCCGGCCATCCCGGCGGAAGCCTTTCCTGCGCAGATCTCATGACAGCTCTTTACTTCAGCGAGATGAACGTAAACCCCGAAGATCCCAGGATGGAAGGCAGAGATAAGTTCGTCCTCTCCAAGGGCCACGCAGCTCCTGCACAGTACGCATGTCTGGCAGAAAGAGGCTTCTTCCCCAGGGAAGAACTTACAACTTTAAGAAAGACCGGAAGCCGTCTGCAGGGCCACCCCAGCATGAAGATGCTCCCCGGAATCGAAATGTCCACAGGTTCTCTCGGCCAGGGCATCTCCTGCGCAGTA
>JAKSSQ010000012.1 GCA_024403005.1 Clostridia bacterium
CGTAGAAATTTATAACTACCTTTGCGCCGTCCTGCCAGTCCTTGAGCTTTTCTCCGACGAGTTTATGCGCATGGAAATAGTAGCAGCCGTTGTAGTATCCGAAATTCAAAGGACGCATTTCGGGCCAGCCTTCGCTGTTAACGTAGGAAAGAGTGCCGTATCTTATGGTATTAATAAAATCCTGCAGCTCTTCTTCTGTCATCTTTCTGCCGCCGCGGAAGGTTTTTCTTACTTCTGTATTGATCATTGGATTCACCCTTTCGGATTAAATAAGGCCCATGAAATGCTGCATTGCAAGGCTTACTGCGGTTATTCCAGCCCAGCAGCAAAAGCCCAGGGCGAGGGGTTTTCCGCCAGTCTTTATAAGCTTGATAATATCCGTGTTGAGGCCAATGGCAGCCATAGCCAGAACGATAAAGAATTTGCTCAGCTTCTTAAGAGGGCTGAATACTGCCGAGCTTACACCCATGGAAAGAGCAACAGTTGTAATTACGGAAGCTGCAATAAAGTAAAGAATAAAGAATGGGAAAATCTTCTTAATGCTTACTTTAGTACCTGCTTCGCCGTTTGCCTGTTCCTTCTTTGTGCGGATAAGGGCCAGCACCAGAGTAATAGGAATAATTGCCAGGGTTCTTGTGAGTTTAACCGTTACAGCTGTATCAAGGGTTGCAGTTCCAAGATTCCACATGCTGTCCCAGGTGGATGCACAGGCTGTTACAGAGGATGTATCGTTTACAGCAGTGCCTGCGAAAATGCCGAAGGCTTCGCCTGAACCCGTATTGAAGCCAATCATAGTTCCCAGAGTCGGGAAAATTAACGCTGCAAGGACGTTAAAGAAGAAAATTACGGATATGGCCTGAGCCACTTCTTCGTCGTCTGCATCGATAACGGGAGCCGTTGCTGCGATTGCAGAGCCGCCGCAGATGGATGAACCAACGCCTACCAGCGTAGCTATTTTAGCGGGGATGCGGAGAACCTTACAGAGGACAAAAGCGATTATAAGGGATGTGGAGATTGTGCTCACGATAATGGGCAGAGACTGCTTACCTGTCTGAAGTATTACGTTCAGGTTAAGACCAAAGCCCAGAAGGATAACGGCCCACTGAAGAATTTTCTTTGATGTGAATTTAATTCCGCTTTCAAAAGTTTTCTTTTCTTTGATTATTATGCCGAGAACCATGCCGGCAAGAATTGCGATTACAGCGCCGCCGATAATGGGAAACTTGGTGCCCAGAATCCAGGACGGTACAGCTATTGCAAGGCATAAAGCGATGCCTTTCCAGTTTTTATTAACAAATTCCATAGTGTCTTGATCGTTTAGAGTAGGAGCAAAAAGGGTAATGAAAACGGGTCCGGCAGAACCGGACCCGATATTGACTTAATATTCTGACTATTCTTCTTCCTCTGCCTTGTGAGCTTCGATAATCTTTGTAGCCAGCATTGCGGGAACTTCATCGTAGCGTTCGAATTCCTGTGTGAAGCTGCCTCTAGCCTGAGTCATAGCTCTCAGTTCGTTAGCATAGCTGAAGAGTTCAACCTGGGGTGCTTCTGCAACCAGCTTCTGGAGACCGCCAGCCATGGGTTCCATACCGAGGATTCTGC
The DNA here is from genome assembly GCA_024403005.1 of Clostridia bacterium. Lineage (GTDB taxonomy): Bacteria > Bacillota > Clostridia > Peptostreptococcales > Anaerovoracaceae > RUG11894. The sequence goes on from JAKSSQ010000012.1 coordinate 1,603, forward strand.
CGCGGCGCTTGTTCATGTCGCCCATTACGTCGCCTGTGTAATCGTCGGGAACGATGATTTCAACGTGCATAACCGGTTCGAGGAGGCAAGGCTTAGCTTCTACGATACCCTTCTTGAATGCGAGGGATGCAGCTACCTTGAAGGACATTTCGTCGGAGTCTACAGCGTGGTAGGAACCGAAGTACAGATCTGCCTTGATGTTCTGGCACTTGCAGCCTGCGAGGGGGCCCTTTTCCATGCAGTCGCGGAGACCCTTTTCAACAGCGGGGATGAACTGCTTGGGGATGCAGCCGCCTACTGTGGAGTCTACGAATTCAAATTCTTCCTGAGAGGGGCTGAATCTGATGTGGCAGTCACCATACTGACCGGAACCGCCTGTCTGCTTCTTATGCTTACCCTGAACGTCGGATGTGCCCTTGATTGTTTCTCTGTAAGCAACCTTCTGGGGTACAGTAACAACTTCAGCACCGTATCTTTCCTTGAGCTTAGCCATGATGATACCTGCCTGGATGTCGCCCTGTGTTCCGAGGAGTTCCTGATGTGTTTCAACGTTTCTGATTACGGAGAAGGAAGGATCTTCTTCGTTGAGCTTTCTGAGACCGCTTGTAAGCTTGTCGTCTTCGCCCTTCTTAGCGGGTTCGATAGCTGTGAACAGAGTGGGCTGGGGCATTTCTACTGCGGGGAACATAACGATGCTGTTCTTATCGCAGAGTGTGTCGCCTGTCTGTGTGAACTGCAGCTTAGCGAAAGCGATGATGTCGCCTGCGGATACGGAGGGGCATTCACCCTGTGTCTTACCGCGCATGAAGAACATGGAACCGAGCTTTTCGGACTTTTCTGCTCTGGGGTTATAGATTTCCATAGCAGGTGTGAGCTTACCTGTGATTACCTTAGCAAGGGAGATCTTACCGAGGAACGGGTCTGCGATTGTCTTGAATACGAATACGCTGGGTGCGCCATTGTCGCTGGGCTGAACTTCGATGTCTTCGCCAGCTTCGTTCTTAGCTGCGTAGGGCTTGTGAATTGCGGGTCTGGGGATGTACTTGATGATAGCATCGAGAACTTCCTTAACGCCTTCGCCCTTTACGGAAGAGCATGTGATAACGGGAGCGATGTCGCCGCTTGCGATACCCTTGGAGAGGCCAGCCTTATATTCTTCTTCTGTGAATTCTTCGCCGCTGAAGAACTTTTCCATGAGTTCTTCGTCTGTTTCAGCGATAGCTTCTGTTACAGCATCCTTGTCGTCCAGTGTAACTACGCTGATACCGAACTTAGCCTTAAGATCTTCAACAACCTGATCGAGGTTTACGTTGTCCTTATCTGTCTTGTTGATTACGAACATTCTGGGAATGCCGAACTGGTTGCAGCTTGCCCATGCCTTTTCTGTACCAACCTGGATACCGGAGGAAGCATCTACAAAGATTGCAGCGGAACCTGCAGCTCTCATTGCGGAGTCTACTTCGCCTACGAAGTCGAATACGCCCGGTGTGTCGAGGAAGTTAATCTTGCATCCATTGTATTCAACGGGTACTACGGAAAGACCGATGGAGTAGCCTTTTTCGATTTCCATCTTATCGAAGTCGGATACTGTGTTGCCGTCTTCTACCTTACCGAGTCTGCTGATTACACCTGTTGCCAGAAGTGCTGCTTCCAGGAATGTTGTCTTACCTGTACCGCCGTGTCCGACAAGTGCGATGTTTCTGATAGTTTCGCTGTTATAGCCTTTCATATAATATAAGTCCTCCTAAATTAAAATCGTTTTGGACGACGGATTTACGACCCGCCAATTTTGAGTATATCAAAATATGTTTAGCTCGTAAAGAACTAAAACTCTGCTGTTCTGGGAGTTCTGGGGAAGGGAATAACGTCTCTGATATTGCCCATGCCTGTGAGGTACATGATCATTCTTTCGAAACCGAGACCGTAACCGCTGTGCTTTACGCCGCCGTACTTTCTGAGTTCAAGATACCACCAGTAATCTTCTTCGTTCATGCCGAGATTGTTAATCTTTCCTCTGAGTACGTCGTAGCGTTCTTCTCTCTGAGAACCGCCTACGATTTCACCGATTCCGGGAACGAGCAGGTCGCATGCTGCAACTGTCTTTCCGTCTTCGTTTTCTCTCATGTAGAATGCCTTAATTCCGGAAGGATAGTTTGTAAGGAATACGGGCTTCTTGAATACTTCTTCTGTAATGTATCTTTCGTGTTCGGACTGAAGGTCCATGCCCCAGCCTGTAATCTTGTAGTCGAAGTGGTGACCTTCTGCAGCAGCCTTTTCCAGGATTTCGATAGCTTCTGTGTATGTAAGTCTCTGGAAGTCGTTGCTAACTACGTTGTCCAGTCTTGCGAGGAGACCCTTGTCTACGAAGCTGTTGAAGAAATTCATTTCTTCGGGGCACTTTTCCAGCACGTAAGTGATGATGTGCTTAACCATTGCTTCGATAACGTCCATCATCTGGGGAAGATCGCAGAAAGCCATTTCCGGTTCTACCATCCAGAATTCGGAAGCATGGCGTGTAGTATTGGAGTTTTCTGCACGGAATGTGGGTCCGAATGTGTATGTATTCTTGAAAGCAAGAGCGAAGATTTCAGCTTCTAGCTGTCCGCTTACTGTAAGGTTTGCAGACTTACCGAAGAAATCCTTGTCGAAATCAACCTTGCCGTCTTCTGTCTTGGGAACGTTGTCCAGATCCAGAGTTGTTACTCTGAACATTTCGCCTGCGCCTTCAGCATCGCTTCCTGTAATGATGGGAGGATGTGCATATACGAAACCTCTTTCCTGGAAGAAGTTGTGGATTGCATAAGCTGCAACGCTGCGAACTCTGAATACTGCGGAGAATGTATTTGTTCTGGGTCTCAGGTGAGCCTGAGTTCTCAGATATTCAAGGCTGTGGCGCTTGTTCTGAATAGGATAGTCGGCATCGGAAGGAGCATCTACTGTAATTTCCTTAGCCTTGATTTCGAAGGGCTGCTTTGCTCCCGGTGTGAGAACCAATGTGCCCTTTACGGAGAGAGCTGTTGCCAGGGGCAGGTGGCTTACTTCGTCGAAATTGCTGATAAATTCTTCTTCATATACGATCTGAACAGACTTGAAGAAGGTGCCGTCGTTGAGCTCGATAAATCCGAACTTATTGGAGTTGCGATTGTTTCTGATCCAGCCGCAAACTTCGATCTCTTTATCGGCGTATGCAGCCGGTTCCTTGAAAATCAGTCTGAATTCTGTCATTTTGAACTGCCTTTCTTTTTCTAAAATAACTAACTAATCAATTTTATATCTAATCCGGCTTTCTTGCAAGAAATTTACGGCAAAAAGCAAAATACCTGCAGCCTTTAAACTGCAGGTATTCCGCGAAGCACAATTCGTGTAAAAAGTGTCGTGTCTTTATAGAGGAAAAATATGAAAAAGATTTAGAAATAATCGGTTCTCTTCTGGAGTTCGGGAATAACCCTGGGGCGTCTTACCTTAGCAGTTGTAGTCTTTTCCATGGGTTCATTGCTAAGGAGCAGTCTGCGTATAACCTTGTAAGGCGGCAGAGTCTTGTTAATTTCTTCTACGACCTTAAGGATGCGTGCCTTAAGAGCTTCTCTGTCGACGCTGGGGTCTGTGCATACGAAGTTTGCGCAGACCAGCAGGTCGCCGTACTTTTCCCAGCCGAAGCAGAGGATTTCCTCGATTTCCGGCAGCTTTGCAGCCAGCAGATTTTCCAGTTCTTCGGGGTATACGTTCTTGCCGTTCTTAAGAACGATTACGTTCTTCTGGCGGCCCTTAATGTAGAGGTAGCCGTCCTTGTCGATGCGGCCCAGGTCGCCGGTGCAGAACCAGCCGTCCTTGAACACGCCGACGTTGTCTGCTTCGCGGCTGTAGCCGAGCATTACGCTGGGAGCCTTAGCCATGATTTCGCCCAGACCTTCTTCGTCGGGGTTATCGATCTTAATTTCTACGTTGCACAGGGGGAAGCCAACGGAGCCGGGTCTCTTGCTTTCGGTGCGTTCAACGGAAAGTACGGGGGAAGTTTCTGTAAGTCCGTAGCCCTGGATTGCAGTAATGCCAAGGGCGTCGAAAAATTCTACGACTTCTTTGTCGATGGGAGCTGCGCCTACAATCGCAAAGTGGAAAGCGCCGCCCAGCTGCTTGTGTACAGATGCGAAGATTTTTCTTCTCATGTCGATGCCGAGCTTCATAAGGAATCCGGAGATCTTCATGCCCTTCTGCAGCTTGGCCAGCTGGCCGGTCTTTTCTGCAGTCTTGAGGATTTTGTTTCTCATCATTTCCAGGAGCAGAGGAACTGTTACAAATACGGAAACCTTGTATTCCACGATGTTGTCTGCGATGTACTTAAGGCCGTCGCAGAATACGTTTGTTACGCCGAAGAAGAGCATAACTGCCATTACTGTGCAGCCCAGAGTGTGGTGCATGGGCAGGAATGCCATGTTAACGTCGGCCGGAGTAACGTTTCTGCCTTCGGCTTCAACGACTCCGTAAACGTTGGCTGTAATGTTTCTGTTGGAGAGCATAACGGCCTTAGCGTTGCTTGTAGTGCCGGATGTAAAGAGCAGGATAGCCATTTCTTCCGGCTGGGGCAGCTTGTATTCGGATTCGTCTACCAGGCCTTCTGCGAGAGCCTTGCGGCCTTCTGCCAGGCAGTCGTGGAAGTTTTTATTAACATCGCTTTCGGCCATGCAGAGGCTCAGTTTTACGCTGCAGGGGTTTACGGAAAGTACGTTAAGAACCTTCTTTTCGGAAGCCTTGCCGTATACGAGAACTTCGCTCCTGCTTTCTTCCAGGGAGAATTCCAGCTCGCCTTCCATGAGTTCCTTGTCGATGGGCACTGCGATGTGTCCGCCGAAGAAGCATCCGTAATATGCGATAACCCATTCGTAGCTGTTTACGCCTGTCACCGCAACGCGCGCATTGCGGTATCCGTTCATGTGCAGATAAGCGCAGAAAGCGCGCATGTCCAGCAGAGTCTGCGCATAGCTGATATGTTCGTAAGATACTGTTTTCTTAGGGCCCTTGTGCTTTATGATAAATGCATCCTTTTCGCCGTATGCTTCGCAGGCATAGGCGAGCATGTCCTTTATCATGTAAAACTCTTTAAGAGGCACTTGCTTAATTGTAGCCATAAAATATTACCTTCGTATTTCTAAAATAAAAAACTGTCTGCACAACCGGCAAACATTTTCTGTAAGCAGATGTTGATTTGTCAACATCTATTTTAATCACAAACGGGTTGTTATGCAATAAGCAAATATGTACATTGCGCAATTTATTAAACATTATCAGCAATTAATGTTTACTTATACTATGAAGATTCTGTGTATATTCCCTGAAGAAGCCGGATGTCTGTCTAATAGAAAGAGCCGCAAAGCATTTAAACTTTGCGGCTTTCTCTTCTATTTTCTTCTATTCTCTCCAGCTTACCAGACCGTATTCTGCGAATACGTGGGGCTGACGCCAATCATCGTAGCCCTTTTCTTCCGGGATAAACATCCAGGAATCTCCGGACTTTTCGATGAGGCCGATCTGCATTGCCTGCTTTCCGTCCATGGAAGCCTTTACGGTGCTTCTCATGAGAGGCTCGCCGGTTGTCTTGTCCTTAATTGTTACGCGGATGTTCTTAACGCAGCCAAGGCACTTGTTAAGGCCGGGAGCATCGTAAACGCTTAAGCATAGAGCCATGGATTCGTAGTCTTCTCCAAGCTTTGCAAGGTCTGCTTCCATAGCTTCTCTTCCGAGGACATTTTCCATGTCGTCTCCGAGGAACTTAACTGCAGTTGTGCGGATAGATGCGGGAGCCTTGTGGAATACCAGGTCGTAGCGTCTTTCCATTTTGCGGCCTTCCTTAAGGAAGAGTCCGTAGAAGTCCAGATCCACGTGGCCGTGCTCGGGGTCATCGTCCCAGGCGCATTCAATTTCGATGTTGTTTGCGGAAATTGCAGCCGGGCCTTCTACTGCGGGAGCGGGTGCTTCTGCGCCGGGAAGGCTGTTTTCGTAGGGCTTCTGGGGATACTTTGTAACGTAGATTCTTTCGTATTCTGGCGGTCTGTCGTCGATTGGGTCATTCGGACCGGGGAACGGAACGTCTTCGATGCGGTCGATGGGGCTTTCAGCCTTGGCATCGATGTCTTCCCACTTGCAGTGGATTCTCCAGAGGCGCATCCACATGTAATGGGGCACGTCGAAGTGGTTTCTGGGTCTCTTGTAGTGCTTGAGCATTGCCTGCACTGCATCGCCGTGTTCGCGGCCGAACTGTCCGATGTTAATCTCTTCTTCTACGACGCCCTTGCACATTACGCTGCGGTAATCGTGGTAGTCCTGTCTGTAGTACTTTACAAGATCGTGGTAAAGGATGTAAGTCATCATGAATACCTGGGGGCGTTCCTTGAACTTATTTACGATCTTGCCGTCTGCACCGGTGTGCATGTAGAAGTCGATACCGTCTTCTCTCGGAATATATCCGAAGCAGAGCGGAAGCGTATAAGGCGTTTCTCCGTCGTTTACGGATACGGACATAACGTAGCACTGGTCCAGAACCGCGCAGATCATGTCCTTGCCGTTAATCCTGTGTTCAAATTTTCTCATTGGGTCCATCATGATGTCATCACTCCTTTAAATAAAACAGCGGCAGACTGTAAAATCTGCCGCCTAAAAATGAACTAATAATATACGATATGGAGTTTGTTATTACAGTACGCCTGCAGCTTCCATAGCCTGCTTCAGGTCTGCTACGATGTCTTCGCCGGATTCGATACCGATGGAGAAGCGGAAGAAGCCCTTGCGGAAGATTTCGGGGTGCTGGGGCATTCTGTCGTAATCCGGACCGTTGTAAACGATGAGGGATTCGATGTCGCCCAGGGATACTGCGTGTGTAACCAGTGTAAGGCTGTCGAGGAACTTTTCGTGCTGTTCGGGTGTTCCGTTAATGTCGAAGGAGATCATTGCGGAATACTGGCCGTTCATGTACTTAACAGCTCTTTCGTGCTGCGGATGGCTTTCCAGACCGGGGTACCATACGAAGCGAACTGCGGGGCAGCTTTCCAGGAACTTTGCAACTGTCATTGCGGATTCGCAGTGCTGCTTCATGCGGAGAGGCAGAGTAATAAGGCCTCTTGTAATGAGCCATGCATTGAAGGGGCTCAAGATACCGCCGAAGTTAACCATGCATTCTTCCTTAATCTTGTAGATAAGGTCGTGCTTGCCCATTACGCAGCCGCCGAGAGAGTCGCCGTGGCCGTTGATGTATTTGGTCATGCTGTGAATTTCAAGGTCTGCACCGTGCTTGAGCGGATAGATGCAGATGGGACCTGCGAATGTGCAGTCAACGGAGAGCAGAGCGCCTGCTGCGTGTGCGATTTCTGCGATAGCTTCGATGTCGGAGATGCCTGTGGAGGGGTTGCCCGGAGTTTCGATGTGAACCAGCTTGGTGTTGGGCTTAACAGCTGCCTTAACAGCTTCTGTATCTGTGGAATCTACGAAAGTAACTTCTACGCCGAACTGCTTGGGCAGATATTCTCTGAAGAGCAGGTTTGTTGCGCTGTAGCATACTTCGGATACGATTACATGGTCTCCTGTCTTAATAAAGGGGATGAACGCACCGGACAGAGCTGCAACGCCGCAGCCGAGTACTACGCAGTCTTCTGCGCCTGTCATTGCGCAGAGCTTGTCCTGCAGAACCATCTGGTTCGGGTTTCTGTTTCTGGAATAGATGTTGGAATCGATACCGTGCCAGTCTACGGGAGTTCCGTCTGTGGGGATACGGTAGTTAGATGTCATGTAAATCGGAGTGTTGATAGCACCGTATGTATCATTTTTCTTTACGCCGCCGTGTACTGCGATGGTGTTGATTGTGTAATTTTTGCTGCAATCCATTTTTTTACCTCTCAATAATCCAATTTGAGTTTTGCCGTCTATATTTTTAGATTAGCACACTAAAAGCAAGCGTAAAAACGAATAGATTTCATCAATTCAATCGTTTTAGGCGATTGAATTTCTGTATGAACCAATATATAATACGCATTGAGGAGTAAATGTGTTTATTAAACACAAAAATACAGATTAATGGATATACAGGAACTGAAAATTTTTTTGAAGGTTGCGCAGCTTAAAAACTTTACGCAGGCATCCAAAGAGCTGGGCTATTCCCAGTCCAACGTAAGCGTAAGAGTGCAGCAGCTGGAACAGGAAATCGGCGGCCCCCTGTTCAACCGCATAGGCCGCAGTGTAAGCCTTACCCAGTACGGAGAAGCTCTGGTGCCCTACGCACGCAAGATGATTGAGCTCAGCTCGGAAATGGAGAACCTGCTCAAGTCGGAAGAATCCCTGGTCGGCACAGTTAAGGTCGGCATGTGCGAAAGCCTTTTCGCAAAGATTAAGGAGGAAGCCTTTCTTAACTTCCACAAGAGGTTCCCCAGGGTTAAGCTGGAGTTTGTCGTTGACGCCACCGCAAACCTCCGCGCCCGCATAGAAAAGGACAGCCTGGACATCGCCTGTCTTATAGACGATCCGCTGGACGACATGTCCTGGCAGATACTCTATTCCAAGGAAAGCACCGCAGTTATTATCGCAGGGGCAGACCACCCCTTAAGCAAGCTGCAGGAAGAAAGAAAGCTCGTGCCTTCCGACCTTTCCGGCTACAACTACGTGCTCATGGAAGAAGATGCGCCCTATATGCTGCAGTTTAACCACATTATGGCTATAAACCACGTTAGCCTCGAGCACTTCATGAAGCTCCAGAACGCAGACTCTGCCTGCAGAATGGCGGAAAGCGGAAGCTTCGTATCCCTGCTCCCCCACTACACCGTATCCGATTCCGTGGAAAGCGGAACCATAAAGATACTGGAGCTGGACGAGGTTAACATCCCCCAGGAAATCCAGATTATCCTGCACAAAGATAAAATTATTACGCCTCAGGTTAAAGGCCTGGCAGAAGAACTGCAGAAGCAGCTGGAAAAAATTTAGAAGATTTAAAACAACGAAGGTCCCCGCGGTTTGCGGGGACCTGTTTTATTGCCTTGTTTTGCTGTTACCGGAGCATTCCGGACGGCTCAATCCGAAGCTACTCCCACTCCATAATAATTCTGCATTCGATTTCCGGATCGAGCAGAGATGCGAACTTTTCTGCATCTGCAGCAGAGCCGACTACGTGGCCGTAGTGCGTGGGAACCGCGATTTTCGGCTTTGCATCGTTTATTACCGATGCAGCTTCTGCAGCGTCCATGGTGTAGGTTCCTCCTACGGGAACGAAAGCTACGTCTGCCTTGACTGCGCGGCCTTCCGGCGTATCGTAGCAGTCGCCGGCGATGTAATAAGTTACACCGTCCATTTCGACTATAAAGCCGAGGAAGTTCTTGTCGCGGCTGTGGTTGATGAATCCGGGCGTATAAGAAGGAATTGCGGAAACCTTAAGACCTTCTGCCTCGAAGGAATCTCCCGGCATAAGGCAGATGTGCTTATCCCCTGTATAGCCCAGTTCTTCGCCTAAAGCTCTGTCGCATTCCGGCTGAACCAATACAGCGCCGGGCTTAGCAACCCTTGCGATATCCTCCGGAGAGAAGTGGTCGTGGTGGGTGTGGCTGCTGAAGACATAGTCTCCGTCCTTGGGGCCATCTCCTAAAGGAGCCAGGCTGTACGGATCGAAATACAGCACGTACTTACCCTCGATTCTTATAGCGGAATGAGTAAATAATCTGAAATTGCTCATCTTAAAACCTTTCAAAAACTGGCTGATTGCGGTCAAACAGCGGCATTAGTATATAAAACCCCCGCAAAACTGCGAGGGTTTATATAAATCATTACTTTCTATTCATTACAACTTCGATGGATTCGGCCAGGGCCTTGATGCCGTAGTCGATTTCTTCGTCTGTGCTGTTTGTGTAGTTGAGTCTGATTGTGTTTGTGTTTCTGTCGTATTCATAGAACGGGTCGCCTGCAACGATACCAACATGTCTCTTAAGAGCTTCGTCCTGAACGTCTACACCGGCAACTCCTTCGGGAAGTGTGAGCCAGATGAACATACCGCCTTCGGGTCTTGTGAACTTAACTCCTTCGGGGAGGTACTTGTCCAGACAGTCCATCATGCAAACAGCCTTCTGTCTGTACATTTCGCGAACGTCTACCATGTGAGCTTCGAAATCGTTGTCCAGCATGTAGTGTGCGAGAATCATCTGGCAGGGCATGTTTGTGTGGAGGTCTACTGCAGACTTGTAGTTGAGCAGCTTAGCCTTCATGTCGGGATCCTTGCATGCAATCCAGCCTACACGCATACCCGGGGAAGCGATCTTGGAGAATGTACCAAGGAGCAGGCACTGCTTGCCAAGATAGTAGTGCATGGATCTGCCGGCCTTGCCTGCGAAGCGGAGTTCGCCGTAGGGGTTATCTTCTACAACTACGATATCTCTGTCCTTAACCAGATCTGCGATAGCCTGTCTGTTTTCGTCTGTGTATGTGATGCCTGTGGGGTTCTGGAAGTTTGTAACCATGTACATGAACTTGGGGTTGTGCTTGTCCAGCATTTCCTTAAGGCTGTCCAGGTTCATACCTTCGTCTGTAAGTTCAACGGGGCAAACAACAGGATTGTAAAGGTGGAATGTCTGAAGAGCTACCAGATAGCAGGGATTTTCGCATGCAACTTCGTCGCCGTCGTCGATAAGAGCAGCTGCGATGAGGGCGAGAGCCTGCTGGGAACCGTTAGTTACGATAATGTCGTCTGCACTGAAGTCCAGATCCATGGTCTTCTTATATCTGTCTGCGATTACCTGTCTTAAAGGTTCATAACCCTTAGCGGAGTTGTACTGGAGAGCCAGAACGGGGTTTTCACCGAAAACCTTTTCGCTTGCAGCCTGGATTTCCTTTACGGGGAAAGAGGATGCGAAGGGCAGTCCGCCTGCGAAGGAGATGATTTCGGGATCTTCTGCAGCCTTAAGGATCTTGGCTGTGAATTCGCCCTGGAAATCGCGCTTTGTTACTCTGTTTGAAAGTCTGAAATTCATATTGACCTCCTATCGTCTATCTTTTTTCAGATGCCAAATAATCTACAAATTGTCTTGCCGTACGGCAGGTATAACCGCCGTGTCTAATGCTCCACGCATCCGATTTAACAAGCATCTGCTGCTTGTCCATATCTATGCCGGCTCTTTCTGCAAGAGTTTCGACAATCTGGTGATACATCTGGGGTGTGGGAGATGCAAAGTATATATTAACACCGAAGCGTGTTGAGAGGGATGTCTTTTCTTCGATAGTATCGGAACGGTGGATGTCGCCGTCGTGTTCCATATCCGTGCGGTCTTTCCAGGTTTCCTTGATAAGGTGACGTCTGTTGGATGTCGCATAGATAAGAACGTTGTCCGGTCTTACTTCCAGATCGCCCTCAATTACAGCCTTCAGGTATTTATATTCGATTTCAAAGTCTTCGAAGGACAGGTCGTCTATGTAAAGGATGAATCTATAATTTCTGTTCTTTACCATAGCCAGAACGCTGGAAATCTGCTTGAACTGGTGCTTGTAGATTTCGATGATTCTGAGACCGTTATCGGAGTACTCGTTGAGCATTGCCTTAATGCTTGTGGACTTGCCGGAACCGCTGTCTCCGTAGAGGAGAACGTTGTTTGCCGGGCGTCCTTCCAGGAATGCTTCTGTGTTTCTGATGAGTTCTGCCTTCTGGTCGTCGTAGCCGATAAGATCTTCGAATGTAACCTTATCTGTGGCTTTAATGGCCTTTAAGATTGTTTCGCCCTTCTCGTCTTCGCCGATGCTGAAAGCGTCTGTAAATGCATATACGCCGCAGCCGCGCTTTTCGTAGTGAGCATCGAATACAGCCTTGAATTCTTCATCGGAAGATACGTTCTTAAGCTTTTCCAGAGTTTCTTTTACGATGCTGCCGCCTCTTCCTGCAAATTTGGAAGCGGGAGTTTCGCTGGAGAAGTTTAAGAGTTCCTTAGCCATGCCCGGGTTCACTGCGTTTTCCAGACCGGAAAAGTCGTAGTTCATGATGGAACGCATTACGCTGAAATCGGAGAGAGCCAGTCCGGAGAAGGAATCCTTTCCGGCCTTGATTCTTTCTCTGGAAAGAGTGTAGGCGTTTTCATCTGTGAGAAGGAAATATACTATGTAGTTTTGCCATAAGTTGCCGTCGATTCCCAGATTTAAAGACAGACTTATAAGTCTGTTAATCAGAGAAAGAACCTGACTTCCGGAAGACGCGCATGCGCCTCCGGAAATAAGTTCTTCTGCTTCTGAGATACCGGCAAGGATGCTGCCCTCTTCGGGTTTGAAGAAGAGCAGCTTGCTGATATCGTTTTTAATCATTTTTAATCTTTCTATTTAGCTTCGAGAATAGCGCCCTTGTCTGCAGAGGATACGAGAGAAGCATATCTGGAGAGATAGCCTGTCTTGATTCTCGGTTCGGGGCATACCCAGTTTGCTCTTCTTCTTGCAAATTCTTCGTCGGAAACCTTTGCATTGATAGTGCAGTTGGGGATATCGATAGCGATGATGTCGCCTTCTTCGATGAGCGCAATATTTCCGCCGGAAGCAGCTTCGGGGCTTACATGTCCGATGGAAGCACCTCTGGAAGCGCCGGAGAAACGACCGTCAGTAATGAGGGATACGCTTTCGCCGAGACCCATGCCGCAGATAGCGGATGTGGGGTTGAGCATTTCTCTCATGCCGGGGCCGCCCTTAGGACCTTCGTAACGGATAACTACTACGTCGCCGGGAACGATCTTCTTAGCGTAGATTGCTGCGATTGCATCGTCTTCGCTGTCGAATACTCTTGCGGGACCTTCGTGAACCATCATTTCGGGAGCTGTAGCAGACTTCTTAACTACGCAGCCGTCAACAGCGATGTTGCCCTTGAGAACTGCGATGCCGCCTGTTTCGGAGAAGGGATTGTCGATAGGTCTGATTGTTTCAGGATCCTTGTTTTCAACATCTGCCAGGTTTTCAGCGATAGTCTTGCCTGTAGCGGTAATGCCTTCTGTGTGGAGGAGACCCTTCTTTGTGAGTTCCTTCATTACTGCATATACGCCGCCTGCAGCGTTAAGATTTTCCATGTATGTGAATCCTGCGGGAGCAAGATGGCACAGGTTGGGAGTTCTTTCGCTGATTGCGTTGGACTTATCGAAGCTGATTTCGATGCCTGCTTCGTGTGCGATAGCGGGCAGGTGAAGCATGGTATTTGTGGAGCAGCCGAGAGCCATGTCTACTGTTTCTGCATTTTCGAATGCAGCTTCGTTCATGATGTCTCTGGGCTTAATGTCCTTTTCTACCAGTTCCATGATCTTCATGCCTGTGTGCTTTGCAAGGCGGAGTCTTTCGGAGTAAACAGCGGGAATTGTGCCGTTTCCGCGCAGAGACATGCCGATTGCTTCTGTAAGGCAGTTCATGGAGTTAGCTGTGTACATACCGGAGCAGCTGCCGCATGTGGGGCAGCAGTTTTCTTCGTAATCCTTAAGGCCTGCTTCGTCCAGAGTTCCTGCATAGTAGGAACCTACTGCTTCGAAGATGTGGGACAGGCAGGTTTCCTTGCCGTCAGCCTTCAGGTGTCCTGCGAGCATGGGGCCGCCGGAGCAGAAGATTGTGGGGATGTTGAGTCTTGCAGCTGCCATGAGCAGACCGGGAACGTTCTTGTCGCAGTTGGGAATCATAACGAGTCCGTCGAACTGGTGAGCCATGGTCATTGCTTCTGTAGAGTCTGCAATCAGTTCTCTTGTAACAAGAGAGTACTTCATACCAACGTGACCCATTGCAATACCGTCGCAAACGGCGATAGCGGGGAACATGATGGGAGTACCGCCGGCTGCACGTACGCCTGCCTTAACTGCTTCGCAGATCTTGTCCAGGTTCATGTGGCCGGGAATGATTTCGTTATAGGAACTTACAATACCGATAAGAGGTTTTGCCAGTTCTTCGTCTGTATAACCCAGAGCGTACAGAAGGCTTCTGCTGGGAGCCTGGGAAATACCGGATTTCATAACATCGGAACGCATTTATAATTCTCCTTAGTTAATGCAAATATTAGTTGGAAGCGTTGTCGAGGCCCTTATCGCCGTCGTTGCCGTCCTTCCAGAGCATGTGGTCTCTGAGTTCCTTACCAACGATTTCCATCTGGTGCTTAGCAAGCAGTTCTCTCTTGGAGTTGAAGAATGTTCTGCCGTTCTTGTTTTCAGCAATCCACTTACCAGCGAATGTACCGTCCTGAATGTCAGCGAGAACCTTTCTCATGTTGGACTTAATTTCTTCGTGGGGCAGTACTCTGGGTCCGGATACGTATTCGCCGTATTCAGCTGTATCGGAGATGGAGTAGTTCATGCCTGCAATACCAGCCTTGTTTACGAGGTCGATGATGAGCTTCATTTCGTGGATGCATTCGAAGTATGCGTTTTCAGGAGCATAACCAGCTTCGCAGAGAACTTCGAAACCGCACTGCATAAGGTCTACTACGCCGCCGCAGAGAACTGTCTGTTCGCCGAACAGGTCTGTTTCTGTTTCGTCGTGCATTGTTGTTTCCATAACGCCAGCTCTTGCGCCGCCGATACCAGCGATGTAAGCGAGAGCGATGTCCTGGCACTTGCCGGAAGCGTCCTGTTCAACAGCGATGAGGCAGGGAACGCCCTTGCCGCC
>JAKSSQ010000120.1 GCA_024403005.1 Clostridia bacterium
AGGTTAAGAATTGTGTCCATCATGCCGGGCATGGATGCTCTTGCACCGGAACGAACGGATACGAGAAGGGGGTTTTCAACATCGGCAAACTTCTTGCCTGTAATAGCTTCCATCTTTACGATGCTGGCTTCGATTTCAGCCATGATATCATCGCTGATGCCGCCGTCTTCGTAGTACTGTGTGCAAGCTTCTGTTGTGATTGTGAAGCCCTGGGGTACAGGAAGACCGATATTTGTCATTTCGGCAAGATTAGCGCCCTTGCCGCCCAGAAGTTCGCGCATCTTTGCGTTGCCTTCAGAGAACATGTATACATATTTACTCATAAAAATATCTCCTTTCAACATGCATAACCCATAACATGTAATAAAAACAGTAACCTCAAGTAAATGATATACCTAAGGTTACTGCCGTTCAATTGTTTAAATTGTCAAAAACCGTATTATATTCAGTGATTGTATACTAATTGCATCAAGTATGTATAAAACTGAATGCATACGTTATTATTTGTCTTCAGCAGCCTTTGCGACAGCCTTGCTTCTCTTTCCTGCAGCAGCCTTCTTAAGCTTTTCGAGCGCTGTTTCGGGAACTTCCTTAACGTTGAGAACGCCCTTTTCGATTGCAAGCTTAACCAGTTCTTCGCCCTTTGCGGAGCGTACGATTAACTGGTTCCAGCTCTTGTCTACGTCCCAGCCGTCTGCACTTCTTGCGCCGCCTACGGAGATGTCTGCAAATTCGCAGGTCATGTCTGTGCAGTAGTGGCATGCAGGTCTTACCTGAGCTTCTACTTCGTCCAGATCAACGTGGATTTCCTGGCCGTCAGCTACGAGGTCCATTCTGTGGTACTTGCTGGGAGGAATATCCATGTGGCTCAGCTTTGTTACGTCGGAATACTTTCCGCAGATGTCTTCAAGTCCGTTCCAGTCCAGACCCCAGCCGCAGAATACGCCGAATACGATGCCGATGTTGTCTGCATTGTTGTCCTTTTCGGGCAGAGGCTTGTTCTTCATCTTATAAACTGCAAGACCCTTGCAGGGAGTTGTAACAACGCCTACCTTCTTGTACTTGTTTTCCTTGAGTGTCTTGTTCAGAACTGCAAGTGTGGGAGGAATCTGGAAGCTGCTTCCGCTGCAGGCTCTTATTTCTTCAGCTGTAGTAGCCAGTTCACCTCTTGCGTTTAAGCCGCCTTCGGATTTGGTCATTACGCAGGAATCGATGAAGCCTTCCTTGAGAGCGAATTCTGTGAGAGCAGTAATTGTACCGCCGTGCTGGGAATTCTTTCTGATCTCGGGGTCAGCAGCCTGTGTAAGGTAAAGTGCTCTGAAAGGTCCGATTTCGGGGATGATTTCGCTGCCTTCGAAGAACTTAGCTCTTAAAGCTTCTAAATCTGTGGGCATCTTGGGGCAGAAAGACTGGCATCTGCCTTCTGTGCGGTCGCAGTCGAAGTAGCAGATTGTGCGTCCTTCAACGCTTCCCCAGTAAGGGCACATACCCTGGCAGGCACCGCAGCCTGTGCAGAGATCCTTCTGGATTACCTGTGTATCGAGTGCAATTGTGCTTAACATATACTCTGCACCTCCTTAAATAAGTACATATTCATAGGAGAACAGATTGAGCTTGATTTCCTTCTGTCCTTCGGGAATATAGTCTGCAGGGGTTCTTCTTTCGCTGCACTTGTGGTTCATGTAGATGAAGCAATAAGCTTCCTTGCGTGCAGGAACGAATTCTGCTTCGCGGATTTTTGCTTCCAGTTCGCAGAACATCATGTCGGAAGGAATATCCATTTCGATAACCTGTCCGTTTTCGGGATTTGTAATAATAGCCTTAATCATTACTCTTCCTCCTTTACTGTTTCGCAGCCCTTTTCGAAAGCCTTAAGGTTCATTTCGAGAACTGCACCCTTAAAGCGCTGCTTTAAGATTTCTCTCAGTTCGTCTGTGCCGAGAGGTGCGCCGGGAAGCTTGGAGAATGCGCCCAGAAGTGCGATGTTTGCAGATCTGGAATCTCCTGCTTCTGTCGCGATGTCTGCTGCGGGAATAACGTAAGCCTTGCCGCAGAGAGATTCTATTTCTTCTTCAACAGCACCTTCCTGGGGGTATTCCATGATTCCCTTGAGAACGCCGCCGGGATATACGGGTCTGTTGTCGTATACGATGAAAGTTTCCTTATTTGCGTACTTTCTTGCAATTCTGAGGGTTTCCAGAGGTTCGAAGCCGATGATAATGTGTGCTTCGCCGGAAGGAATGAGTACTGCCATTTCTTCTTCGGAGGAAACTCTTACGTGGCTCATTACGGAGCCGCCGCGCTGAGCTGCACCATAGGTTTCACCGACAGCTACCTTGTAGCCCATGTCGTTCATTGTGCTTGCTACGATTTCGGAAGCGAGAACGTTACCCTGTCCGCCGATACCGCAGATAACAATATTTAAAGGATCGTGGCTGAATTTTTTCATTATTCTTCACCGCCTTCCACTTTGATTGCACCGGACGGGCAAAGTTTAGCGCATACGCCGCAGCCTACGCAGCTAACTGTGTCGATAACTGCCTTGCCTGCCTTGAAGTCCCAGGAGTTGCCGGGGCATCCCCATACTCTGCTGCAGAATCTGTTGCATCCGCAGTCGTCGCCGAAGCATACGCTCTGGTCTACGTAAACTCTCTTCTTAACCTTAACGCGCTTGGACATGAGTGTAGCGCAGGGCTGTCTCATGATGATAACCTGAGTGCCGTCCTTCTTTGTGAGGCCTCTCAGCTTAGCAACTGCATCGTCGATGTCGAACGGGTCTGCAACAACGGGTTCAATGCCGATAGCTCTTACGATAGCTTCGATGGAGATAGGCTGTGTCGGCTTGCCCATGGCTGTTACGTCGCAGCCGGGGTGCGGCTGGAAGCCTGTCATTGCTGTTGCGGAGTTGTCCAGGATCATCAGGATTACGTTGGACATGTTGAACTTAGCGCTGATGAGTCCGGGGATGATGGAATGGAAGAATGTGGAGTCGCCGCAAACGGTGATAACCTTCTGGTCCAGTCCGTACTTTGTGAGCTGGCCCAGGCCTTCTGCTACGTTAATGCCTGAACCCATGCAGTTGTCCATCTGGTTGCTGTAGAAGCCGCCGTTCTGGCCCTGCATGAAGTAGCAGCCGATGTCGCCGATGGAGCAGCCGTAAACCTTTTCCATGCGGAGGACTCTCTTGAGAACGTAGAATGTAGCTCTGTGGGGGCAGCCTGCGCAGAAGTTCATTTCTCTTGCGGGCAGGTCTGCTACGGGCTTATCGGGAGTTCTGGGACCCATGTCCAGGAGCTTTCTGATGCCGTCTTCGGCCTTGTCCTGATTGAGTTCACCAATTCTTACCATGTCGCCTGTGCCGCGGCCCATAATCTTAATATTGATGCCTTCTCTGCCTGCGAGTGCAGCGATTGCGTCTTCGATTACCGGGTCTACTTCTTCTACTACGAGAACGCGCTTAGCAGCCTTCATTCTGTCGAGAACGTACTTCCTGGGAATCGGCCAGATTGTTGCAAGGCTCATTAATGTAACCTTTTCTTCTGCGCCGAGACGCTTGATGGCTTCCTTAGCGTACAGTCTGCCTGTACCGCCGCAGATTACCAGGTTTTCGGAGAAGTCGGGGCCTTCGATGCGGTTGTATTCGCAGGTTTCGAAGATTTCTTCTGCCTTGTCCAGCTTATCGAGCATGGGCTTGTGCATGAAGTTAACGCATGTAAGTCTGTCCCATTCGCCTACATTGCTGATCTTGCGGATTTCCTTGGGCAGTTCGCCGAGAGCAACATTGCTTCTGCCGTGGCAGACTCTTGTTGTCAGGCGAATGATTACTACCTGTCTCAGCTTTTCAGAAAGCTCGAATGCATAGGGAACCATGTCCTTTGCTTCCTGAATTGTAGTCGGTTCGAGCATGGGTATATTAGCCGTCTTTGCTGTGTGGCGGGAATCGAATTCATTTGTTGAGGAATGTGCATCCGGGTCGTCGGATGTAACGATAACCAGACCGCCCTTTACGCCGTGCTGTGCGCCGCAGTGCAGTGCGTCAGCCATGAGGAAAAGACCGTTCTGCTTTACAACGCAGATAGAACGTGCATTTGCCAGAGATGCGCCGAAGCATGCCTGGATAGCGCAGATTTCGTTAGCAGACCATTCTGCATAGAAACCTCTTTCTTCTGCGATTTCGCCCAGCATTCCGAGAACCTGGGACGAGGGGGAACCGGGATAGCTTGCTGCAAAGTTAATGCCAGCTTCCACAGCACCTCTTACGATTGCCTCGTTACCCTGTAAAAGACAAACTTTACCGGGATCGTCGGCTGTAAGATACCATTTCATTGTAGGATACTCCTTTCGTTTGTACCTATTTAAACGGAAAGCACATGCTTATCCATTTTTACCTACTTAAAATATTTATAATAATCGTCGTTTAAGACATATCTTGAGAACTGAATTTTGCCTCTGACGATAGACTTTATGTCGTTAATGTAATCGGAGGAAACTTCCCCTGCTCCTTCTGCTGCAGTAAATTTGCCGCTTCCTGAGTCGTAGAAGCCCTTGGTTGTGAGCCATGTGCCGTTGGTCCAGAGAACCAGTGCATCCTTGGTGGAGAATACGTCTCTGCCCACGAGAAGTCTGGAATCGTAATCGATTGCGAAGAGATTACAGAGCGTGGGAAGTATGTCGAGACTGTACGTCGGTTCACTGACCACAATCGGATCCATCTTTTCCAGGCAGCCGCTCCAGATAATGAGTCTGGAATGGTCTCTTTCCTTTACGTTTTTATAGGAATAGCCGTATAAATCGGAAAGATAGTCCTCTGTTGTGCCCCATGCGGAGCTCTTTTCCAGACCGTACGGATAATGGTCTGTACCCATTACGATTACCGTATTGTCTGCAATTCCGGCTTCTTCCAGGCGCTTAATAAGGTAGTCCATGGCGTATTCCAGCTCCAGATTTGCAGCTAAATAGCCCTTGGTCTGCTCCTTATAATTAAGGCTTGCAACTGCATCTCTGTTCTTCTTGGACATCGCATTAGCTGTCCATGCGTAGTTGCAGTGGCCGCTTACCGTCATGTAATAAACGCTGAAAGGCTGGTTGTTTATGTAGTTTCCTACCGTGCCTTCCATCATCTTAAGGTCGCTTTCGGGCCATACGCCGTCCAGAGATCCGGAAAGTCCTGTGCCCTTTGCGATGTAGTCGTCGTAGCCTAAACCCTTGTGGGTCTTGTCTCTGTCATAATAAGTCGCAAAACCGTTGTGATAAGCGCAGGACCAGTAACCGAGTTTTCTGAGCTTGCTTCCGATAGTCGTATAGTTATCGCGGCCGATTGTGTCCTGAATGGAGGAAACGCCGTTTACAGGAACTATGCCGAATACGTTGGAATATTCGCCTGTAGAGGTACTTCCGCCCCAGGCAGGCTGATAGTAATCGTTGAAATTAATACCCTTTGTGGCCATGCGGTAGAGAGTCGGGGTGAGCTCTGGGTCTATTACTTCCGCAGAAAATGCTTCGGCGGAAATTAGTATTAAGTTCTTGCCTTCGAAGAGGCCTGTGTACTGGTTCTTGTTGGAAGGCTTCTGAGCCTGTA
>JAKSSQ010000121.1 GCA_024403005.1 Clostridia bacterium
TTCTGGTCTTTTAAAGAAAGCTCGATGGAGCTGCCCCAGACCATGACGCTTCTGCTTCCGTTGGTAATTCCGTACCAGGAAAGCCCTCTCCAGCGGGCAGCTTCGTAGTGTTCCACCTGCTGTCTGTCCATGAAGAAATGCATGGGAAGACCGGTGGAACCGCCGCTCTTGTTGGGAATCCTGGAGGCTTCGGGCAGATTGGAAGCAAAGAAGCTGTCTGAATTTTCGCGGAAAACCTTCTTGCTCAAAGGCTGAATCTTAGCCAGAGCCGCAAACGGATCTGCAGCCGCAAGGGATTTGTCGATATCCTTATAAGCAGGCACGTTGTCCGCACAGTGCAAGAGAAGATCGCGCAGCCTTGCCTCCTGCAGAGCCTGCAGTTCTTCTTTTGAAAGCTTCTGGGTTTCTATTAATTCTTTTGTGTACTTTCTTATGGAATTGCCGTTTTTCTTTTCCATATATGGATAGAGCATCCGTTCAATTCCGATTTTAATAATGTCCATTAATTAGTTTCTTTCGTAAACAATTTTGCCGCCGAGAACTGTCATGAGCACCTTAGCAGCCTTGATGTCTTCGGGGTCAGCCTTAAGAATATCGGTATCCAGAACTGCAAAGTCTGCATACTTGCCGTTTCTGATGCTTCCCTGAACGTTTTCGGCATAGCAGGTGTAAGCGCTGTTCATAGTGTATGCGTAGAGCCAGTCTTCTGCGGAGAGTGCCTGTTCGGGCAGCCAGCCGCCTTCAGGAGTTCCGTCCAGTCTCTTTCTTGTAACGCCGCAGTAGATGCCATTCATTACGTTAAAGTCGATTACGGGGCTGTCGGAGCCGCCTGCAACGCAGACGCCCTTATCCCACAGAGTCTTCCAGTTATAGGAAGTCTTTGCGAGTTCTGCACCGACTCTGTCCTCTACGATGGAGATATCGTCGTCCAGGAACGCGGGCTGAACCAATGCGCATACGTTAAGGCTTCTGAACTTTTCAAGAAGCTCTTCGTCCGTAATCTGGCAGTGTACGATAGCATGGCGCAGGTCTGCCTTGGGGCATGCCAGCTGAGCCTTTTCGATGGCTTCCATGGTCATCTTTGCAGAGCCGCTTCCGATGCAGTGTACTGCTGCGCTCATATTGCCCTTCTGAGCCATTAAAATGAGCTTATCCAGGGTTTCCTGGCTGAAGACGGGTATTCCGCAGGTGCTTGGGTCATCGGCATAAGGACGGTCCAGATAAGCGGTTCTGCCGCCGAGAGAGCCGTCTGCCATAAGCTTTAAGGGTCCGATGCGGAACATGGGTGTTCCTTCGCCTGTGTAGTGGCCTTCTGCAAGGAACTTTTCCAGCAGCTCCGGCTTAAAGAGCAGGCACTGTTCGAAGATTCTAACGCCAAGCTTACCTTCTTCGTCCAGCTGCTTGTAAGCGTCGATAACCTTCTGGTACTGGCCTGCGGGGATAGCTTCGAAGTCGTCGGTCTGTACAGCTGTAATACCGTACTTTACCAGTTCTGCTGCGCCGTTGGAAACCATGCGCTTAATGTCTTCTACGGAAAGTTCGGGAAGTGCGTTGTAAACGTAATCTCTTGCAGCTTCGCGGAAGATGCCCAGGGGTTCACCGTTTTCGTCAAGGTCGAACATGCCGCCTTCGGGCTGGGGTGTATCCTTGGTAACGCCCATAACTTCCAGAGCCTTGCTGTTAACCACGATAATGTGGCCGCAGGCTCTTGTGTAGAACATGGGGATATCGGTAGTAATTTTATCCATGTCGTATCTGTTGGGGAAGCGGTTTTCGGTCCAGTATTCCTGGTTCCAACCGCGGCCCTGCAGCCAGGTAAGATAAGGTCTTTCTGCGAGGAATTTCTTACCCAGCTCGATGGTATCTTCTACGCACTTTGCGCTGTAAAGGTTAACCTTTTCCAGGCTGTAGCCGTAGGAAAGCATGTGCATGTGGCTGTCGCCGAAGCCGGGAACCATGGTCTTTCCTTCCAGATTAACCAGCTTTGTTCCTTCTGTTTTGAGTGCGAGAATCTCTTCGTCGCTGCCTGTACGCATTACGATTCCATCCTTAACCGCAACTGCGCTGCAATTGGGATAGCCCTTTTCCATGGTATAAATATTGCCGTTGTAAAAAATTGTGTCCATATTCTGTCCCCTTGTAAGCAAAATATCAGTTGTTTTTTTATTCGTCAAAAGCCTTGAGAGCTTCTGTAAAGTCTTTAATAAGGTCGTCTGCTTCTTCGATACCTACGGAAATTCTCATGAGGCCTTCTGTAATGCCCAGTTCTGCACGCATTTCCGGAGTAAGCTCTCTGTGGGAA
This sequence comes from Clostridia bacterium, assembly GCA_024403005.1. Lineage (GTDB taxonomy): Bacteria > Bacillota > Clostridia > Peptostreptococcales > Anaerovoracaceae > RUG11894. Next base: position 2,303 of record JAKSSQ010000121.1, read on the forward strand.
GACGTGCACGGATGAGACATAGTTGTCTTAAGTCCGCCCAGAGTCGGTGCGTAGTGGCAGATCTTAAGGCGCTTCATGAATTCGTTAATCTTAGCTCTGTCTGCCGGCATTTCGAAGCTGAGCATGGCGCCGCAGCCGCCGCCTTCTGCGAAGAGAGCGTGAGCCAATTCCTTCTGAGGATACTTTTCAACTGTAGGATAGTTAACCTTAACTACGTGAGGATCCTTTTCCAGAGCTCTTGCAAGCTTATCTGCATTTTCCATCTGCTTGCTGATTCTGAGGCCGAGAGTCTGCATGGAACGCAGGCACATCCAGATGTTAAAGTTGCCGCCGGCTGTGCCGAATACGGGCTGGTTCTTTAGAACCGGTGCCATCATTTCTGCAGAACCTGTTGCAGAGCCAAGCAGCACGTCGCTGTGGCCGCCTACGAACTTTGTAAGGGAGTTTATTACGATGTCTGCACCCTTTGCAAGGCACTTAACCGCATAAGCTGTTACGAAAGTATTGTCGATTACCAGGACTGCACCTGCCTTGTGTGCGATTTCTGCGCAGCCTTCAATGTCTGCAAGAGCCATGCAGGGATTGCTTGCAGTTTCGCCGTAAATAACCTTTGTATTGGGCTTCATTGCAGCTTCTACGGCCTTAAGATTGCCGAGGTCTGCGAAAGTATATTCAATTCCGTAGTTTTCCAGGATTTCGATGAGCTCAATGGTTTCACCGTAGAGAGTGTCGCCTGCGATGAGGTGGTCACCGGCCTTAAGATAAGACATGAGCACGGTAAGGATAGCGGACATGCCGGAGCTGAAAATTGCGCTCTTTTCGCCGCCTTCCATAAAGCTTACCTTTTCTGCAAGCATGTCTCTGTTGGGGCTGATAGTTCTAATGTATGTATAATCGTGGTTGTTATATGCAGTTTCAACATCGTCCAGATCTCCGTCGATATCAAAGGCTGTTGCCATGAAAAGCGGCGCAGATTCAGGCTTTAGCGGAAAATTCTTAATATCGCTGCCTGCGTAGAGCATCTGAGTACTGAAATCAAATTCGTTCTTCATACTAACCTCCATAATGTTTTAGTGTTACATTTTATTATCCCACGATATGGAGGAGTTTAAAAGGGGGATTTGCTTTTATATTTATGCAGGGTTTCCTCCAAACACATGCACTCGCGACCCGGCTCTCGCCTTGATCTCGGGTGCCCTAGCGGACACTAAGCTCTGTCTTCGCCTGCAGCTCGCCAGTCGCTAAGTGCCGAGACCCTCGACAGTCGCTCCGTACATGTGTTTGGACCTCAGATCTCGCATTTACACACTAAAAAACCGGCTGGATAACCAGCCGGTTTAAAAATGCTTAGTAATTTACAATTACTTGCTGTAATCGTAGAATCCCTTGCCGGACTTCTTTCCGAGGAGTCCGCCGCGAACCATCTTCTTGAGGAGCAGGGATGCTCTGTACTTGGGATCGCCTGTTTCGTTATAGAGTACGTCCATGATAGCGAGGCATACGTCCAGACCGATGAAGTCGCCCAGTGCGAGGGGTCCCATGGGGTGGTTAGCGCCAAGCTGCATAGCCTTATCGATATCTTCTACGCTTGCAACGCCTGTTTCAACCAGACCAGCTGCTTCGTTGATCATGGGAACGAGGATCTTGTTTACTACGAATCCCGGAGCTTCAGCAACTTCTACGGGGTCCTTGCCGATTTCCTTGGACAGGTTGTAGATGAAGTCGAATGTTTCCTGTGTTGTGTTAGCGCCGCGGATAACTTCGATGAGCTTCATGCTGGGAACGGGGTTGAAGAAGTGCATACCGATAACGGGGTGGGAAAGTCCAAGACCCATTTCAGTGATGGAGAGAGAAGATGTGTTGGAAGCGAATACTGTTTCGGGCTTGCACATAGCGTCCAGTTCCTTCAGCAGTTCCTTCTTTGTTGCCATATCTTCCTTAACGCATTCGATAACGAGATCTGCGTCTGCGCAAGCTTCCTTTTCTTCTACGAGGATGAGGTCGAGAATTGCATTCTTCTGTTCTTCTGTCATCTTGCCCTTAGCGATGCGCTTGTCGAAAGATGCAGCGAGCTTATCCTTGTGCTTCTGAGCGGATGCAACGCTGGAAGCATACATAAGAGCTGTATGACCATTCTGAGCGAAAACCTGTGCGATACCGGAGCCCATTGTTCCTGCGCCGAAAATTGCTACTTTCATTGTTTATTCCTCCTGATAATGATAAAAATTATTGACTTAGTTATGTGAACCGAACTAACGGTTTACGAACGGATCGTGGGGTCTCTTTTCCATGAATGCAGCCATGGCATTCTTCTGATCTTCGCTTTCGAAGCATCCGCCGAACTGCTGTTCTTCGATTACGATTGCTTCGTCCATGCCAACCTGGAGACCGTCGTTAATAGCCTTCTTGCAGGCTCTTACTGCGATAGGAGCGTTGCCTGCGATTCTGGAAGCCATCTTTTCTGCAGCTGCCATAAGTTCTGCTGCGGGGTAAACTGCCTGTACGAGGCCGATTTCCAGAGCTTCGGGAGCCTTAATGTTTCTTGCGGTGTAAATAAGTTCCTTAGCCTTTCCGGGGCCAACCAGACGAGCCATTCTCTGTGTACCGCCGAAGCCCGGTGTAATTCCGAGGCCAACTTCGGGCTGACCGAATACAGCTGTATCGGAAGCGAGTCTGATGTCGCAGCTCATTGCGAGTTCACATCCGCCGCCGAGAGCGAATCCGTTAACTGCAGCGATTGTGGGGATGGGCAGAGTTTCCAGTCTGCGGAATACGTCGTTGCCCAGCTTGCCGAAAGCTTCGCCTTCAGCCTTTGTAAGTGTGCTCATCTGTCCGATGTCTGCGCCGGCAACAAATGCCTTTTCGCCGGAACCTGTAATGATGAGGCAGCGGATAGTGTCCATATCAATCTTGTCCATCATTTCAGCCAGATCTGTAATAACCTGATCGTTGAGCGCATTCAGAGCCTTGGGTCTGTTGATAGTTGCAACAGCGTACTGGCCCTTAACTTCATAATCTACGAATGCCATTGTATCCTCCTATGGAATTCATTTAAATCTCTTCTCACCCTAATTATATACTTTGTTTATTTTTTGTCAATTACATTTGACAAAAATTTATCAAATGTTTATTAAGTATAGAGTTTGACCCAACGCATCGGCAATTTTTTTGTGTGCGGGCACATTTTTGCAGGAATGCCTGGCGCGTTTACTTCAGCAAGACCGGTAAAGCCTCCTTCATGACTTTTTCTCAA
>JAKSSQ010000122.1 GCA_024403005.1 Clostridia bacterium
GCTTCGATGGATCCTACGAGACCCTTTGTTTCTACCATTCCGAGTGCCTGTAATGTTGCCATTTTATTTCTCCTTATAATTAAATCTTAATAGCTGTATTGATTGGGTTCACGCGATTACTTGTCGCTGCCTTCCAGTGTGGGGAGGATGTATTCTACATCGTCGTGGGGTCTGGGGATTACGTGTACGGATACCAGGTTGCCTACGCGTTCAGCAGCTGCTGCGCCTGCATCTACTGCAGACTTAACTGCGCCTACGTCGCCTCTTACCATAACTGTTACGAGACCGCCGCCTACGTGTACCTTGCCGATGAGCTTTACGTTAGCTGCCTTTACCATTGCGTCTGCTGCTTCGATGGATCCTACGAGACCCTTTGTTTCTACCATTCCGAGTGCCTGTAATGCTGCCATTTTTATTTCCTCCTAATTATCTGTTAGTGAGCCCTGCAATAACGGCTCTTGTTATATTTTCGATATCTTCCTTTGTGAAAATTGCTGCTCTTGCTGCTTCGCCGGGAGCATCAGCGTTATAGCTGAATCTGGGTGCATCGCTGCAGGACGGGCAGGAAACTGCTGCGCGAAGTTCGCTGAGTTCCTTGAGTCCGTATGCAACTCTGCGGATGTTGATGAGGTTCATCGGACCTACGTTGTCGGATGTTGCACTTCCGCCTACTGCACCGCAGCCCAGTGTAAGAGCCGGGTTAAGGCCTGTGGATGCGCCTACGCCGCCCAGTGCGCCCGGAGTGTTAACCAGAAGTCTGGAAACGGGCTTCTTTAAAGCGAATTCGCGGATTACGCTTTCGTCCTGGCTGTGGATGGTCATTGTGTGGCCCTTTCCTTCGTTATAAAGGATTTCTATGGAACGCTTGCAAGCATCCTGCCAGCTGTTTTCTACGTAGAATGCAAGGATGGGGCAGAGCTTTTCTCTGGAATAGGGGTTATCCTTGCCTACTGTTGTCTGCGGAGAGATCAGGACTCTTGTTCCTTCGGGAATGGAGATTCCTGCCATGTCTGCGATAGCCTTTGCGCTGCGGCCTACGATCTTGGGGTTCATTGTGCCGTTGGCTCTCATGATGAATCTGCCAACCTTTGCGCTTTCTTCTTCGGACATGAAGTAACCGCCCTGCTTCTTAGCTTCTTCGATTACCTTGTCCTTAATGCAGCTTTCAGCAACGATGCTCTGTTCGGATGCGCAGATTGTACCGTTGTCGAAGGTCTTGCTGTCGAAGATTCTTCTGATTGCTTCCTTAACGTCTGCACTCTTTTCGATGAAAGAGGGGCCGTTGCCGGGGCCTACGCCCAGAGCCGGATTACCGGAGGAGTAAGCTGCCTTAACCATTGCTTCGCCGCCTGTTGCCAGGATCATGCCGATGTTGGGGTTCTTGAGAAGAGCGTCTGTGCTCTGAGGAGTGGGGATGGAGACGCACTGAACGATGTGGTCGGGAGCGCCTGCAGCCTTTGCTGCCTGAGAGATGATCTTATATGTCTCAAGTATGCTGTTCTTAGCGCCGGGGTGCGGGCTGATGATGATAGCATTGCCGGACTTGAGGCAGATAAGGCTCTTGTACATTACTGTGGATGTGGGGTTTGTTGACGGAATCAGCGCTGCAACGATACCCATGGGAACACCCACCTCAATGATTTTCTTTTCTTTGTCTTCCTTTAAAATTCCGACAGCCTTAAGGTCCTTCATGCTCTGCCAGGTTAATGTGCTGCCCAGTGTGTTCTTGAGCACTTTGTCCTGCCAGATACCGAAACCTGTTTCTTCGACTGCCATTTTAGCGAGCTTTTCCAGATTTGCTTCGCAGGCCTTAACTACTGCCATGCAGATTTTATCCATCTGTTCCTGGCTGTATTCTGCGTATTCTTCCTGCGCTTTTTTTGCTGCTGCTACAAGATTTCTGACTTCCTGTATGGATTGCAGATCCTTATCGAATTCCAAAAGCTTTCCTCCTTCCTAATAATCAAATGGCTGCATAGCCACTTTTTCAACTGCTGCTGCGAAAGCCTCACAGGCTTCCCTGCAGGCTGCCTGGTCTCCTACGAGAAGGCCTCCTGCGAAATTTGTTTCTGTTGGGGGACCGTAGAAGAGCTTGAGTTCGGCTCCCGAAGCCTTAACTGCCGCATCCAGTGCGACTATTGCTTCGGCAGGCGGGGCTATTAAGTAAGCCATGGAAGTTCCTTCGGGAACTCCTGCCTGCGCCGAAAGATAGCTTCCGGTCCTCGATATTAAGTTTGCAAAATAAACGACGCTGCCGTCGTCGTTGGCTGTATAAAAGGCTGCATCGTTGGTCGCATAATCCACTGCTGCATCCAGACCGCTCTTAATTTCTGCCGGGTCCGGTGCGGAGAGTATGCCGATGAACTCGCCTGCCAGTGCAGTGCTCGCGTTGCCGGAGCCTGCGTACATGCTTCTTGCGTAAACTACGCTTACGTTTGCCTTCTTTGTGGCTTCATCGAGAGCCGAGTAGGAAACGTCGTCGCAGTCTGCGGTAAATATTCCAAGGCTTCTGTGGCCTTCGGGCGCTCCCAGATTTTTAAGGAGATTTGCGTCCGCGTTGGGAATAACCTGCACACTCAGCACGTTGGTCTGTATTCTTTCACCCTTCATAAGTGCCTCACTTTACCAGGTCTACACCGCTGGCCTTGTGTTCCAGAATCTGGTTCACAACTTCGGTAATGTAGGCGCCGGCTTCTACTGCCGTAAGGCCGTCCTTATGGATGTTGGATACTACTGTTCTCTTTGCTTCGGGGATGCCTACATGGGAGTTGTAAACGATGTAGGCGGACATGCTTTCAGCTGTTGCAAGGCCCGGGCGTTCGCCGATAAGAACGCATACGACCTTTGCGCCGAGCAGTTCTGCAATTCTGTCTTCTGCAGCTACTCTTCCGAAACGCATGTAGAACGGAGTTCCTACGGAAAGGCCGGAAGCTTCCAGGCCTTCCATTAATACGGGCAGAATCTTTTCCAGGTTGGCTTCGATAGCCTTGGAGCTTAAGCCGTCTGCTGCGTAAATCTGTACATCCGGATTGGGCTTGCAGTTCTTAAGAATTGCTTCTTCAGACTTCGGGCAGATCTTTCTGCCCAGGTCCGGTCTTGTAACGTGCATGTCGCGGTCCGTTACCTGAGATGTAATGGTCATGAGGCCCATGCGCTTTATGAGCTCGGGATCTACGTCTGCGAAAACGGAGTCTCTTGCGGAAGCGTGGTCTGCACGCATCTTAAGCATTGTTTCCGTCGTAAGTCTGGGGCCTGCCTTGCCTACGCCGATTCTTGCTGTAGTGCGCTTCTTCATTCGTTCCAGAGCTTCGGGGTCCATGGGGTCCTTAAGGCCGCCTGCTGCCGCAGGTCTTTCGCCTGAACCCATGCTGTCCGGCAGTGTTACGCTGCCCTTAGCGCGGAGCTGTTTTATAACTTCCTCTGTTATGAGGGCAACTAATCTTTCGTCTATCATATTTACCCTCCTAATGTAAAGATGGTTGGGTCACCGGCTCTGGATGTGAGCTTGCCGTCTTCCATGATGCCCATCTTTTCCAGCCACATTTCGAATTCCTTAATGGGTCTTAAGTTAAGAATTTCGCGGATTGCGTTTACATCGTGGTAAGCGTTTGTCTGGTAGTTGAGCATGATGTCGTCGCCGCTGGGAACGCCTAAGATGTAGTTTACGCCGCAGCTGCCCAGAAGCAGAGACAGGTTTTCGATGTCGTTCTGGTCTGCCATCATGTGGTTTGTGTAGCAGCAGTCGCAGCCCATGGGAATTCCGGAAAGTTTGCCCATGAAGTGGTCTTCCAGGCCGGCTCTTGTAACCTGCTTGCTGTCGTACAGGTATTCGGGGCCGATGAAGCCAACTACGGTGTTAACCATGAAGGGGTTGAATTCCCTTGCGAATGCGTAGCAGCGGGCTTCCATTGTTACCTGGTCAGCTCCGTAATGTGCATCGGAGCTGAGTTCGCTTCCCTGGCCTGTTTCGAAATACATTACGTTGGGGCCCTTTGCGGTTCCTCTGTCCTTAAGGAGCGCCAGAGCTTCGCGTACTGTTTCGGAGGAGAAACCGAAGGCGCTGTTACCCTTCTGGCTGCCTGCGATGGACTGGAAAATCATGTCGCAGGGAGCTCCTCTCTTTACAGCCTCGATCTGAGTTGTAATGTGACCCAGAACGCAGATCTGTGTGGGAATCTCGAACTTGTTCTTAACTTCGTCGAAGCGCTTTAATACTTCTGCAAGACTGGAAACGGTGTCGTTTACCGGGTTGAGCCCCAGCAGAGCATCGCCGCAGCCATAGCTTAAACCTTCGAAAAGGGAAGCTGTAATTCCGTCGACATTGTCGGTGGAATGGTTGGGCTGAAGTCTTGTGGACAGGCATCCTCTTCTGCCGATTGTCGTATTGCAGGTTGCTGTAATACGAACTTTGCTTGCAGCGTAGATGAGGTCCAGGTTTGTCATGAGCTTGCACACGCCTGCAACCACTTCTGCGGTGAGGGCCTTGCCGAGAGCCTTGATGTCTTCTTCTGTAGCCTTGTAGCCCAGAATGTACTCACGCAGCTCTGCCATGGTCCAGTTCTTGATTTCTTCGTATTTGGCTTCGTCCAGACCGTCCTGGTTTATTCTGGTAACTTCGTCGTCTTCGTAGGGAACAACGGGGTTCTCGCGAAGATCCTTAACGAGGAGATTGGACAGCACATACTTTGCTGCGACTCTCTCCAGGTCCGACGAGGCTCCGACGCCTGCCAGAACGTCTCCTGATTTCGGCTCGCTTGCCTTTGCGAGCACATCCTTAACGTCTTTAAACGTAAAGGATTTACCTGATAATTCTACGGTAAGGTTCAATGCTGTTCTCCTTCCTATCCAAACAGTAATGTCTTTACCACTACGGGCACTACAAGACCGTCCATTAAAGGTCTGCCTATGTCTATGTAGTCCCCTTCTTCTATTTTCACGCTGTCGATGCAGGCCATTTTCCTGCTGCAGCCTGTTTTCCTGAGCGCAATGCCGAGAGCTTTGGCAATGTCCCGTTCTACGACGATTATGATTGGCTCACCCTCCGGGAGGTTTCTGTCCATGACTTCCACCACTGACTGCGCCAGCTTCTTTAAAGTGTCGAAGTCCGGGTCGGACATTCCCTGCAGCGCCAGAAGCATCTGCAGGGAATCGCTCTGCGCAAGGAACCAGCGGACTTTGCTGTCCAGCGCCGATGAATCGCCTCCGATTATGCTCCACTGCTCGTCTATGGAGAGCTTAAGGGCCGCAACGTTCTTTACCGGGAAGATTCCGCGGTCGTAGAAGATGGTGCTTCCGGAAAGGTTTGTGGTGTAAGTTCCGGCGCCTACTACGGTAGCTCTTATGGTTTCGCTGGCATCCATGGTCTTTTGGCTCTTAAAAGCCGGGTTGTTTCTTATGGATCTGCCGAGGAAAACCCCGATGTCGCCGTAGGCCAGCGGGTCTTTCTTGTCGTTATAAATACAGTCCGCAACGCCTCCGGAGAAGCAGACTCTCCTTGCGGGGCGGGGCGTAGTGTAAAGGTCCGAACCGGGGGT
>JAKSSQ010000123.1 GCA_024403005.1 Clostridia bacterium
CTGTCGAATTCGGTCATGGTTACGATTTCCGCAAGGTAATTGTCGATCATGCCCTTGTAAAGACCGTAGCCTAAACCTGTAATTATAAGAGAAGCGAAGAATGCTTTGTAGCTGGAATCTTCGCGGAAAATATCTTTGAGTTTCTGAATCATTTAACGTGCCTTTCTTAATAACTGTCTGCGGAATTTTTATTCCACAAACAATTATTGTATACCATTAAGGCCGTTTTTTACAGTATTATGCATTAAAAAGACCGGCGCATATGCACCGGTCTTAATAAGCTTTGAGCTGGTTCTTTATACGTCGGCTTCACCCTTTGCGTTGGACTTGCCTACCATTTCTGTAACTGTAAGCTTGAATACAGCAGTTCTTGCAACTGTGGGCTTATTGTATTCGAAGTTCTTTGTTTCTTCGTATCTTGCCATAATTACATCGTCGATAGCCTTCTGTCTTGCTTCGCCTTCCAGAAGTTCTGCCGTGAACTTGCCCATAACGGATTCGTATCTCATGGTTACATCGTGGTCTTCGTAGAGGCATTCCATCTTAATGGGGTTGTCAATTAAGAAGGTTCCGCAGGGATTGTTCTTGAGCATTTCGAACTTTCTTCCTGCCATAGCGCCGTGAATGTATAAGCAAAGCTGTCCGCCTTCTGCAGTATATGCAAAGTTTACAGGTACTACATAGGGATAGTCGCCTGCAGCGAGGCCGAGTCTTACGATATCGCACTTGTCTACGATTTCGATGATTCTGTTAAAATCTGTGATTTCGCGGTCTTTTCTTCTCATTGTTTTGCCTTTCTTTAATGAATTACAGAATTCTTGCAGCTTCGAGAGCCTTTTCTGCAGCTTCGTTATCGTTAACCTTAACTACGATTGTAGCCTTGCCTGCTTCTCTGGAGAAGAAAGCATAGGAGTAAGCCAGGTTCATGCCTGCGCCTGCGATAGCTGTCAGGATTCTGTTGAGGCTGCCGGGCTTGTCGTCTACGCTTACTGCGAGAACGTCGTTCTGCTTTACTGTCCAGCCTGCTTCTGTCAGGATGAGAGCTGTCTTTTCGGGTTCGGGTACTACGATTCTTACGATACCGAAATCTGCAGCTTCTGCGATGGACATAGCCTGCATGTCGATATTGTTTTCAGCGAGAATATTAACTAATTCGGAAAGTCTTCCCATTTTGTTTTCAAGGAAAACAGAGATCTGCTTAATAATCATATAAACCTCCTGATATTAGTAGAGCTTACGCTTGTCGATAACACGAACAGCCTTGCCTTCACTTCTTGTGATGGACTTAGCGTCTACGAGATGTACGTTAGCCTTGATGCCGAGCATGGACTTGAGTGCTTCGATCAGCTGCTTTTCCTTAGCTGTGATGTCTGCAACGGAGTCGGACATTGCGTCTGCGGGCATTTCTACGTTTACATCCAGAGTATCTGTGTTGTCTACGCGGTCAACGATAATCTGATAGTTGGGGGACATGCCGTTGTTGAGCAGTACTGTTTCGATCTGAGAGGGGAATACGTTAACGCCTCTGATGATGAGCATGTCGTCGGATCTGCCCATGGGCTTGGACATTCTGATGTGTGTACGGCCGCAGGAGCAGGGTGTGTCGTTAAGAACGCAGATGTCTCTTGTTCTGTAACGGATGAGGGGGAATGCTTCCTTTGTGAGGGATGTGAATACGAGTTCACCCTTTTCACCGTGGGGAAGTACTTCGCCTGTGATGGGGTTGATGATTTCAGCGATGAAGTGGTCTTCGTTGATGTGCATGCCCTTCTGTTCTTCGCATTCGAAGGATACGCCGGGGCCGGACAGTTCTGTAAGTCCGTAAATGTCGTAAGCCTTGAGACCCAGCTTGTTCTGGATGTCCTGACGCATTTCTTCTGTCCATGCTTCAGCACCGAAGATACCAGCCTTGAGCTTGAGCTTATCCTGCAGACCTGCTTCGATAGCGGATTCGCCGAGGTATGCAGCGTAGGAAGGTGTGCAGCAGAGGATTGTTGCTTCCAGGTCTGTCATGAACTGGAGCTGTCTCTGTGTATTACCGGAGGACATGGGCAGTGTAAGGCATCCAACTCTGTGGGAACCGCCGTTGAGTCCGGGGCCGCCTGTGAAGAGGCCGTAGCCGTAGCAAACCTGGCAAACGTCGTTTTCATCGCCGCCTGCAGCTACGATAGCACGTGCGCAGCAGTCTTCCCACAGATCGATGTCCTTCTGTGTGTAGAATGCTACAACTCTTCTGCCTGTTGTACCGGATGTGGACTGGATTCTTACGCATTCGCTTAAAGGCTTGCACATAAGTCCGTACGGATACTGGTCGCGAAGGTCGTCCTTAACTGTGAACGGCAGCTTAGCGAGGTCTTCTGTTGTCTTGATGTCTTCGGGCTTGATTCCCAGTTCATCCATCTTGCCGCGGTAGAATTCGTTGTTGTCGTAAACGTACTTTACCTGCTTGGCAAGTCTTTCGTCCTGGAGCGCTTTGAGCTGCTCTCTGGGCATTGTTTCGATTTCCGGCTGATAGTATCTTTTCATGTGTGAGTGATCCTTTCTCCTATTTTAACGCTGTGTGAGGCGTTTTTACCTTGTTGTCTATGCTCTGCCCAGTGCGAAAGCCTTGAGGTTGATGTCTACAACCTTCTGAGGTACGAGCTGCTTGATTGCTTCAATCCACTTTTCTTCGGGAATATCGAAGTACTTGGAAAGTCTACCCATGAGCACAATGTTAACTGCCTTGGATGTGCCTGCCTGTTCTGCCAGGGAGAGGCAATCCATTGCGTCAACTTCTGCACCCTTTTCCTTCATCTTTTCGATGAGGTTTTCAGGATAGGACATTGCACCGATGATTACGGGCATGGGGTCAATCTGCTGAATATTAGTTACGATTCTGCCGCCCTTCTTAAGATATTCGAGATATCTTGCAGCTTCCAGCTGTTCGAAGGAAACGATGAAATCTGCGGAGCCCTTGTCGATAACGGGGGAGTAAACCTTTTCGCCGAAACGAACGTAAGTTACTACGCTGCCGCCTCTCTGGGACATGCCGTGAACTTCGGATACCTTTACGTCGTAGCCTTCCTGGAGAAGGAGGTGTCCGAGGAGTTTGCTTGCGAGCAGGGAACCCTGTCCGCCTACGCCGACGATCATTACATTCTTAGTCATTTTTATTCCTCCCCTGCCTTAAGTGCATCTAACTTGCACAGCTGCTGACAGACTCCGCAGCCTACGCAGAGTGTGGTGTCGATGGCAGCCTTGCCATTCTTCATGCTGATAGCCGGGCAGCCGATCTTCATGCAGGACTTGCAGCCTACGCACTTTGCGGAATCGGCGATGAGCGGCTTCTTGTGCTTTACTGTCTTAAGGAGTGCGCAGGGTCTGCGGGAGATGATTACAGAAGGTTCTTCTGCAGCCAGTTCTTCCTTGAGAACCTTGTCGCATGCAGCCAGATCGTAAGGATCTACAACTGCAACGCGGTTAATGCCCATTGCGTGGCAGAGAGCTTCCAGGTCGATCTTTCCTGCGGGGTCACCCTTGATGTTGAAACCTGTTGTGGGGTTCTGCTGGTGGCCTGTCATGCCTGTAATGGAGTTGTCCAGGATGATGACTGTGGAGTTGCTCTGGTTATATGCGATGTTTGCAAGGCCTGTCATGCCGGAGTGCATGAAGGTGGAGTCGCCGATAACTGCAACTGTCTTGCCTTCGCTTTCTTTGCCCTGAGCCTTGTTGAAACCATGTGTAGCGCTGATGGAAGCGCCCATGCACAGGGTCATTTCGATGGAGTTAAGAGGAGCTACTGCGCCGAGAGTGTAGCAGCCGATATCGCCGAGAACTGTAGTCTTGTTCTTGGAGAGTGTGTAGAACATGCCTCTGTGGGGGCATCCTGCGCACATAACGGGAGGACGTACGGGAAGTGCTTCGTCCCGCTTTACGCATTCGGGGACGGGCATTCCCACCTCTTCAGCGATCATGTTCTGGGAGAATTCTCCGCAGATGGGGAATGCGTCCTTGCCTGTAACTTCCAGGCCCAGCTGCTTGCAGTGAGTTTCGATGATGGGGTCAAGTTCTTCTACAACTACCAGCTTTTCTACCTTGGAAGCGAAGTCCTTGATGATATCTGTGGGAAGCGGGTTGATGAGGCCGATCTTGAGGATGCTTGCCTTTTCACCGAATACTTCCTTAACATACATGTAGCTTGTGGAATCGCAGATGATACCGATGGATGTATCGCCCATTTCTACCCTGTTGAAGGGGCAGTCGTTGCCGTATTCAGCAAGCTTCTTCATGCGTTCTTCTACGAAGGGGTGGCGCTTGATAGCGTTGCCGGGCATCATTACGTACTTTGCGATGTTCTTTTCGTAGGGCTTTTCAGCGGGCATAACTCTTTCGCCCGGGTCTACTACGGACTGAGAGTGTGCAACTCTTGTGCACATCTTCATGATAACGGGTGTATCGTATTCTTCGGAAAGTTCGTAAGCCAGCTTTGCGAAGAGCAGTGCTTCTGCAGAATCGGAGGGTTCGATCATGGGAACCTTAGCTGCGATTGCGTGGTGGCGGGAATCCTGTTCGTTCTGAGAGGAATGCATGCCTGCATCGTCTGCAACGCAGATTACCATACCGGCGTTAACGCCTGTGTAGGAGCATGTGTAGAGAGGGTCTGCTGCTACGTTGAGACCAACGTGCTTCATGCCGCAGAAGCTTCTCTTTCCTGCAAGGCAAGCGCCGAAAGCAGCTTCCATTGCAACTTTTTCGTTAGGTGCCCATTCGCTGTAGATTTCGTCGTACTTAGCGATTTCTTCCGTTACTTCTGTGCTCGGAGTTCCGGGATAGCTTGATACGAAACTGCAGCCGGCTTCATACAGACCTCTTGCGAAGGCCTGGTTTCCCAGCATTAACTGTTTCATTTTGTCTCCTTAAAATAATTTGAATGTGGTTTATAGATAAATTTTTGTGTGAACCAATTTCCTTGGGCTTTAAGCCCAATAAAAGAGTATATTCCTTGTTAGTTTATCACTTTTGAACCCTGGAATAAAGGGTTTCCGCGGATTTAATCCATCCGCTTTACCGCTTTAGCACGCTAAAGGGGGACGGGGGTGCTTTAGCACTTTAAAGCACTAAAGGGGGACGGGTACACTTCATCGCTTTAGCGCGCTAAAGCGATGAAGTGTACCCGTCCCCCACTAAAATCAGCCTGCGATTGTGGTCACCTTGAAACCCTCGCCGTGGACTTCCTTGGAATCCAGGATAATCGTAAAGGCTTCGGGATCCTCGAGCTTTACAGCCTGGCTCAGGCTGCAGATGTCTCTTCTGGTGCCGGCAACCATAACCACGTCTTTTTTCGTGCCGTTGTAGCCGCCTCTTGCGTCCAGAATGGTAGCTCCCCTTTCGCAGATTACGTCGATCAGATTGCAGATCCGCATGCCGTCGTTGGTTACGATCATGGCGACGTTGCCCTTGTTAAGGCCAAGCATAATGCGGTCCAGAACCACAGAAAATACGAATTCGATA
>JAKSSQ010000124.1 GCA_024403005.1 Clostridia bacterium
GCTCCCGTCAGGGAGCGGTTTTTTGTTTGGTTTCTGGGCGTGAGGCCAATGCATTGGCCTCACATTTTTATTTCGGCATCACAATCTTATCCATCGTAATGTCGGCCAGGCTGTTGCAGCCGGTCATGAGCATGATGTCCTTGAGCTCTGCCAGGATTTTTTCGGTGTAGAGCTTAAGGCCTTCTTCTCTGCCGCCGTGGGCAGCGATGGTGTAGGGGCGGCCGATGAGAACCGCGTCTGCGCCGAGAGCCAGGCACTTAAATACGTCGATGCCGGAGCGGACGCCGCCGTCTACGATAATCTTAAGGGAATTGCCGACAGCTTCGCGGATTGCGGGCACCATGGATGCCGGAGCCGGGGAATAGTCGATTACTCTGCCGCCGTGGTTGGAAACTACGATGCCGTAGCAGCCTGCGTCTGCGCAGCGCTTTGCGGATGCAGGGGTCATGATGCCTTTGGGCATGAAGGGGATTTCCGTCTTCTTAACCACTTCTGCCATGGTCTCGGGAGCCATTGGATATACAGGCTTTCCGGCTTTTTTAAGGTTAAGATTTCCGCAGGAATCCAGGTCGCAGGCGATAGCCCATGCGCCGGCTTCCCTGGCCTTTTCGATCTTTTCCAGCAGAACGGGCAGCTGCCAGGGCTTTACCGTAGGAATGCCGCGTCCGCCGACTTCTTTAATGTAGGGCAGCGCCAGTTCAAAGAAGCCGTCCTGGGGGCCGTCCGGCGTGAACGCAATGTTTCCGCATTCAGCCATGCCCTTAACGATAATCTTCGTGAACTCGTCGTCTGTAAAGTAGCCGCTGTAGTTCATGGCCATGCCGCCGATGGGAGCCATAAAGAAAGGCATGTCGAACTTGTGGCCCCAGAGCTCGATGGATGTGTCGATTTCCTTTGGGTCATAAACCACATCCATTAAAACCTGGATGCTGTTTAAGAAATCTCTGGCGTTTGTAAAGGAAGTTCCGCTTCCGACAGCGCCGACTCCGCCTGGAGTCTTGCCTTTGCAGGCTATGCCGTTGCATTCCGGGCAAACCTTGCACTTGGGAGCCATAACTTCTCTTGCCTTTTCCAATACTTCCTGATAAGTCATTTTACATCTCCTCGAGCCGCGCTGCGGCTGCAGTTTAAATAATTCTGAATACGATAAAGGCTGCAATCCATGCAATTACGCACTGCCAGATTACGACGCCGGCAGCCCACTTGCCGCCGAGTTCTCTCTTAACAGCTGCAATGGATGCAACGCAGGGTGTGTACAGCAGGCTGAACACCAGCATAGCACCTGCCTGAGCCGTTGTAATAGCTGTTTCAATTCCGCCGCCAAAGAGGATTTCCATGGTGGAAACCACGCTTTCCTTGGCCATAGAACCGGTAATAAGGGAGGTTATTATTCTCCAGTCGCCGAGGCCGGCAGGCTTAAATATCGGGGTCAGCTGGCCGGCGATAGCGGCCATTATGCTCCTGGAAGAGTCTTCAACGATGTTAAAGTGGGAATCGAAGCTCTGCAGGAACCATACGACAATAGTCGCGAGCAGAATAACCGTAAAGGCTTTCTGCAGGAAGTCCTTGGCCTTTTCCCAGAGGAGCTGGCTTACGTTCTTTGCGCCGGGCAGTCTGTAGTTGGGCAGTTCCATAACGAAAGGCACTGCTTCGCCGCGGAAGAGCGTGTGCTTATAGAGCATGGCGACAAATATCCCTACGATTATTGCCAGGAAGTAGAGCCCTGCCATTATAAATCCGCCGTTTCCGGGGAAAAATGCGCCGATAAAGAAGGCGTAGATCGGGAGCTTTGCCGTGCAGCTCATGAATGGGGTCAGCAGGATGGTCATCTTTCTGTCGCGTTCGCTGCGCCGCGGTCTCGTGGACATTACCGCCGGAACCGTGCAGCCAAACCCGATGAGCATGGGCACGATGCTTCGGCCGGAAAGACCGATTTTTCTCAGCAGTTTATCCATAAAGAAGGCAACTCTTGCGATGTAGCCGCTGTCTTCCATAAGGGAAAGGAAGAAGAACAGAGTTACGATTATGGGCATAAAGCTGAGTACGCTTCCGACGCCTTCGAAAATTCCGTCGATTACCAGGCTGTGCAGGGTTTCATTAACTTCACCTGCCGTGAGGGCTGCGTCCACGAGTTCTGTGACCGCATCCACACCTGCCGCCAGAAGATCCTGCAGCCAGGCGCCGATTACGTTAAATGTAAGGTAGAAAACTGCCAGCATGATCGCAATGAATGCGGGGATAGCTGTGTATTTTCCTGTAAGGAAGCGGTCAATTCGAACACTTCTTCTGTGTTCCTTGCTTTCTTTGGGCTTAATTACGGTTGCATCGCAGACCCTCTGGATGAAGGAAAAACGCATGTCTGCGATAGCTGCGCTGTGGTCCAGACCTCTTTCACCTTCCAGCTGGAGGATGATGTGGTCCAGCATTTCCTTTTCGTTCTGGTCCAGATTGAGCAGAGAAAGGATTAAATCATCCCCTTCTACCAGCTTGCTTGCCGCAAATCTCTTAGGAACCTGCGCCCTGTCGGCGTGGTCTTCGATGAGGTGGTTCACCGCGTGAAGACACCTGTGAACGGCTCCGCCGTAATCGCTTTCATCGCAGAAGTCCTGTCTTAAGGGTCTTTCCTGGTAGTGCGCGACGTGGATTGCGTGCTTTACCAGTTCTTCTACGCCCTGGTTTTTAGCTGCGGAAATTGGAATTACAGGGACCCCCAGCAGGGCTTCCATCTTGTTTACGTTTATGGAGCCCCCATTGCCGGTCACCTCGTCCATCATGTTGAGGGCGACAACCATCGGGGTGTTCATCTCGAGAAGCTGCATGGTTAAGTACAGGTTTCTCTCGATATTTGTAGCGTCTACGATATTTATAATCGCCTTGGGCTTTTCGTCCAGGACGAAGTTTCTCGATACGATTTCCTCGGCGCTGTAGGGCGACATGGAATAGATGCCGGGAAGGTCCGTTACCATGGTGTTGGGATAGCCTTTAATGGGGCCGTCCTTGCGGTCTACGGTTACGCCGGGGAAGTTGCCTACGTGCTGGTTTGCACCGGTTAAACGGTTGAAGAGCGTGGTTTTTCCGCAGTTCTGGTTGCCTACGAGTGCATAGGTGAGCAGTTCGTCTTCGGGGAGCGGATTTTCGTCTTCTTTGGAATGGAATCTGCCCTCTTCGCCCAGACCCGGGTGGTCTCCCTGGCCGAGCACGTGGTGGGCGTGTTCCTTTTCTTCGGGCTTGGATTCTTCGACGGGCTCGATCTGAATCTGCTCTGCGTCTGCCAGGCGGAGCGTGAGCTCGTAGCCGTGGATTCGCAGCTCCATCGGGTCTCCCATGGGGGCAAGCTTAATAAGCTTTACCTCAGCGCCGGGTATTACGCCCATGTCGAGAAAATGCTGCCTTAAGGCCCCTTCGCCTCCGACGGTCTTAACAACAGCGCTTTCACCTATTTTTAAATCTTTTAATGTCATTTATGCCTGTTCTCCTCACTGTATATACTACTTTGACATGGCCGCCGCAAATCTTCGGCAGGCCGGTGGCTGTGAGTCTTAACTTATATTAGTTCAGCTCGGTTTATGTATTTTGTTAGTGCGCACTATTCGGTTGGCCCTTGCTAACCGCGTTTATTATGTACATTTTTTAAAAATTTATAAAGTATTTCTGCGGGCTGGCCATGCGTGAGCCAATGCGAAGCGAAGATTGGAAGCCGGCCGGATTCCCCGGCTGCGAAACCGCTCAGATTGCCGCAAAATCGCCGAATCTGCGCGTTTTGCCGCGCTTAAGAATAATTGCGCGACGGCCCGGACATCTCGCCGTTTTCGCCCGAAATGCAGCCCTTAAGCCGTATATCATTATATATCCTATAGACAGATAAGTAAAAAGAAAAAACTCTCCATAACTGGAGAGGTTTTCGCTTTCACAATCAGTTAAATCCACTTTATATCCCGAAATATCTATTTCCATTTTCTACCAGCCAAACATGTCGTCTATCATCGCATCGATTAGCCGGGTGTTTATATTTCCGTCTTCGTCGTCAAACGTAAAGAACAGATTCTTGCCGAGTACAAAGCCCGCAGACTCGTACAAATCAATCTTCCATCGGTTATGAGCGATATAGTTGTCGGACCAAAGTCCGGCGTGCTCCTGAATAGCAAATGTGCCATCCGGCTTAAGTCCAATCACATCCGGCGACAGGAGATGGCCGTTTATAATTACCATTTCGTCGTAATGGTAGAATATCTCTTTTGCTCCATCGCCTCCGATCAGCAGCGCTTCCGATTTGGATCTGGTCCTGAGCCCGTTATAAGCAATATGCTTCTTTTTCTCCGGAAAAGAGGTATTTTCGCAGTAAGGAAGCGTAAACCACTCGGCCGGAGTCATGATTAGATGCCCCGTCCGGTTGTAATCGGACAATTTTTCGGGCATAATGATTGGCTTCACGCTGCCATCCCCTACCGGATGCGGGCAAAAACCATCCAGATCTACCATTTGCGGTGAGATAATGAATTCCTGCTTAAGAATTTTAAAGTTTTCCGGCAGAGAACCGAAAATCGCCTCGTTCGATATTTCGAACATATTTCCTTTTTCGCATTCCAGAATTCTTATATTTGCATCGATTCGCCGGATTAACTCTTCCAGATACGCTTTATGCGCCAATCTGTAGATTTGTTTATCCTTTCCTTTTATGCTTTTCCGAATCCGCTTGCCATCGGCATAACTGAGTGCAAAAAATTCCGTCCTTCTGACTCCATTTACAATGGAAAGTCTGTCTTCCGAATAGTTTCGCAGCTCTTTTTTGGCAATTCGTCTGGCTTTTTTCAATTCTGCCAGCGTGTTATTAATTCCCCATTCGAGATACTTCATTGTTCGCCCTTCTAATTACCATAATTTACCATTCATGGTACAATATTTAGTAAATTATGTCAATTCGCATCCGGGCAGCCAGTCGCGCGAAGTTAAACCGCAAGCTTTGCTGGCAATTTCTCGCTTGACCCAACGCGCTGCCAGCACTTTGGGTCTCTCGCAATGGGAAACTCGTCCGAAAATCTATAAGTTTTATCGTGAGTGCTGGCAAATAGGACGTATCGCCATTCTGCTGCCAGCATTTCATGTCTTTAGCGCCGTAAAATTCGCGAGAGAACTGCAACAGGGCATATTTCTGCTGGCAGCGACATGATAAAGATTGAATATTGCCAGCAAAACTTGCGGCGGAAGGTTTTAAGCAAGCCTTCCGAGCCCCGAAGAAAGGGAATTTACGCTTCCAAGCCCGGAGTGCAGAGAAATATGCAGCTGCCGGACTCGAGCAACAAAAAACCTCTCCCACCCAGGAGAGGTTTGCGTTCTAAACATATTAAAGCCGGACAGCTCCAGTCCTGCCAAAGCACCAAAACCTGGCAGCCAGCCGAACTACTTGCAACTCGGGCCTTCATCGTTAATAAGCGATGCAAGGCGGGCCATGCCTATGCGGATATTTTCCACGGTTACATTGCCGTAGCCCATG
>JAKSSQ010000125.1 GCA_024403005.1 Clostridia bacterium
GCCGGGGTGTCCTTCTGCGGCAATCTTAAGCATTTCCAGTCTGTGATGCCCTTCTGCCGGCATGTCCGCCGTTTTGAACGGCGAAACATAAGCCGGTATGAGAACAACTTTGTCCAGATTTGCATCCTGACGGATCTGGTCTGCCAGGATAAGATGGCCGTAGTGAAGTGGGTCAAAGCTTCCGCCCAGGACTCCAATTCTCCTGCCCATTTACTTTTCCTTTATTGCGATGTCGATGGAAAGTTCTTCGAGCTGCTGCTTTGTAACGATTGTGGGTGCTTCGCTCATTACGCACTGTGCGTTCTGGTTCTTGGGGAATGCGATAACTCTTCTGATATCGTCTGTGCCCAGGAGCAGCATGCAGAGTCTGTCCAGACCGAATGCGAGACCGCCGTGGGGAGGTGCACCGTACTTGAATGCATCGATGAAGAATCCGAACTTAACGCGGATATCTTCTTCTGTAAGCTGCAGAACTTCGAAGATTTTCTTCTGGAGTGCGGAGTCGTGGATTCTGATGGAGCCGCCGCCTGCTTCGTAACCGTTGATTACGATGTCGTAAGCGTCTGCGTATACCTTATCCAGTTCGCCTGTTTCCATGTACTTGATGTCTTCCTTCTTGGGGGAAGTGAACGGATGGTGCATTGCCATGAATCTGTTTTCTTCGTCGGACCATTCGAACATGGGGAAGTCTACTACCCACAGGAGCTTGTATTCGTTGGGGTCCAGCATGCCGAGCTTATTAGCAAGGTCTCTTCTTAAGAAGCCGAGGGATGCCCATACAACTTCCTTCTTGCCGGAAACGATAAGGATGAGGTCTCCAGCCTTAGCTTCGAATACGTCGCAGATCTTCTGGAGTGCTTCCTGATCGAAGAACTTGCCTACGGAAGACTTGATTTCGTTTTCTTCCTTGCGGATCCATACCAGGCCCTTTGCGCCGTAAGTCTTTACGGATTCGGTCATCTTGTCGATGTCCTTGCGGGAGAACTTTTCGGAGCATCCGTTCATGTTGATGCCCATTACCTTGCCGCCTGCTGCGATTGCATCGGTGAATACCTGGAAGCTGCAGCCTTCTACAGCGGGTGCAATGTCCTTGAGTTCGAAGCCTACACGAAGGTCGGGCTTGTCGGAACCGAATCTGTTCATTGCTTCATCCCATGTAAGTCTGGGCAGAGGCAGCTGAATGTCGATGCCCTTCATTTCCTTGAACAGTCTCTGGAGGAACTTTTCCTGCATGTCGAGGATGTCTTCCTGGTCTACGAAGGACATTTCAAGGTCGATCTGTGTGAATTCGGGCTGTCTGTCAGCTCTTAAGTCTTCGTCTCTGTAGCACTTTGCGATCTGGATGTATCTGTCTGTACCGGCAACCATGAGCAGCTGCTTGAACTGCTGCGGGCTCTGGGGCAGAGCGTAGAACATGCCGGGGTTAACTCTGGAGGGAACCAGATAGTCTCTTGCTCCTTCCGGTGTCGGCTTTGCCAGTACCGGTGTTTCTACTTCTACGAATCCGTTTTCGTAGTAGAAGTTTCTGATTACGTTGTACATCTTGGAACGGAAAGCCAGAGTGTTCTGCATCATGGGCTTTCTCAGGTCCAGATATCTGTACTTGAGTCTTAAATCGCCGGAAACATTATCGTCATCCTTGATGTAGATGGGAGGTGTTTCTGCTTCAGCGTAGATGGAGAGTTCTTCTGCGATGATTTCGATGGCACCTGTGGGGATTTCGTTGTTCTTGGATTCTCTTTCTCTTACAACGCCCTTAATACCAACTGTGAACTCACTGCGCAGCTTGTTAGCCTTTTCTCTTACTTCTTCGGGTGTGTCGTCGCCGAATACAACCTGTACGATACCGCTTCTGTCTCTGATATCTGCGAAGATAAGGCTTCCCAGATTTCTCTTCTTAGCAACCCAGCCGTTTACGCATACGGTCTGGCCGATATGTTCTTCTCTGAATTCGCCGCAATACTGGCTTCTCTTAATAAGCTTGTCCATTTTTATTTCCCCTGTCCGCTTATTTCTTCGAATAAGCTTTCAATTTTAACTTCCTTCTGTGTTGAGTTCTTCATATCTCTTAAAGCAACAACACCCTTGTCCAGTTCGTCGTCTCCGATTACTACTGTGTAGGCTGCGCCGCTTCTGTCAGCGTATTTAAGCTGGGCTTTGAGGCCTCTTTCCATTACGTCTGTGACCACACTCAGACCCTTTTTTCTAAGGTCTACAACCAGCTTTAAGCCTTCCTTCTTGGCTCTGTCGCCCATAGTTGCGATAAAGACGTCTGCTCCTTCGGGCTTGGGAATTTCGATGCCCTTAGCTTCCAGGATGAGCAGCAGTCTTTCGATGCCCATACCGAACCCTACAGCCGGTGTATCCGGTCCGCCCAGTTCTTCAACCAGGTGGTCGTAGCGTCCGCCGCCGCATACTGTGGACTGTGCACCGAGGTCGCTGGAAACGAATTCGAAAGCTGTCTTTGTGTAGTAGTCCAGACCTCTTACTATGCCCGGGTCAACTTCGTAGGGAATTCCCATGGCATCCAGATTGCTCTTAAGATCTTCGAAAGCATCCTTGCATTCGTCGCAGAGATAATCCAGCATTCTGGGAGCGCCCTGTACGTACTTCTGGCATTCAGGGCTCTTGCAGTCCAGGATTCTCATGGGGTTCTTTTCGAATCTGCCCTTGCAGGTATCACAGAACTTGTCGTAGTTGGGTCTTAAGAAATCCTGAAGAGCCTTTCTGTATTCCTTTCTGCAGTTGGGGCAGCCGATGGAGTTGATGCGGAGGCTCAGACCTGTAATACCAAGGCCTGTGAGCACATCCCAGCCCATTGCGATTACTTCTGCGTCTGCCATCATGTTCTTGCTGCCGAAGCATTCGATGCCGAACTGGTGGAACTGGCGCTGGCGGCCCTTCTGCATCTTTTCGTAGCGGAAGCACGGTGTAATGTAGAAGTACTTGCCGGGAAGAGGTTCGCCGGACATCTTGTTTTCGATGTAGGATCTTGCAACACCTGCAGTTCCTTCGGGCTTAAGAGTAAGGCTTCTTTCTGCAATTTCGAAGGTGTACATTTCCTTCTGTACTACGTCTGTCGTATCGCCGATGCCTCTTGCGAAAAGTTCGGTATGTTCGAAAATCGGTGTTCTGAACTCTCTGTAGCCATATTTAGCTGCTGTTTCGCGGAATCTCTTTTCGATCCACTGCCATTTATAGGACTCGGAAGGTACGATGTCCTTCGTTCCTTTTGGTATATTTATTATCATAATATACCCCTTTCCTTTCTTTCTATCATCTCGTCGATACGTTCAATGTAAATCTGATAATTGGATACGTTTGCGACTCTTTCCAGCCTGTTTTCTTCGGGGAAGTAGACTTTGGAAATAGCTCCCGCACCCATGGCGATAATGGTCTGGTTTTCTTCCATTATTCTGATGTTATATACGCTTGCAGTTCCGGGTTTAGCGTAACCTACATTTTCGAAGTTGCCGGACATGTGCTTCTGTCTGTACATGTAGTACGGATGGTAATCGTTCTCTGCCAGAAGCTTTTCGCCGATATCCAGCATTTTACGTACGTTTGAGGCCTGTCTAAGGCCCAAAGTACTGTCTTCTTCTATAAGTCTGCTGGCCTTTTTAACTGCCAGGGTATGCACTGTAATGTTTTTCGGACCGAGAGCGATTACCTTCTTAAGGCTGTCTTCGAAGTCTTCGGGAGTTTCCTCCGGAAGGCCCGTTATAAGGTCCGCGTTTATAACGTCTATTCCGCTGCCGTCTGCAATCTTAAAGGCCTTTTCGATGTCTTCGGGGCTGTGGAGCCTTCCGATAAGGTCTAAAGTATGCTGCTTCATGGTCTGCGGGTTAATGCTGATTCGGTCAGCCCCGTATTCCTTTATAAGCCGCAGCTTGTTTGCGGTTATGGTTTCGGGTCTGCCGCCTTCAACAGTGAACTCAATGCATTTGTCCGTGAGGAATATGTCTCTTGTGTGAGCCAATAATGCTTCGAAATCCTCGTCGTCCAGACTTGTGGGAGTGCCGCCTCCGATGTAAATGGATTCAGCGTAGTAGCCCCGGCGCTTCATTATGTCTGCTGTGGCTTCCATTTCCTTGAACAGCGCCTGAAGATAGCTTACAGCTGCAGGTTTTGTAATCTTATTGCTTGTAAAGCTGCAGTACTGGCATCTCGTCGGGCAGAAAGGAATGCCTATGTAGATTCCTGCTGCGCCTTTTGCTTCGTCCTGGATAACTGTTCTCTGAGTCCGGCTAACGGCTCTTAATAGGCCGATTTTAGGCTCTGAAACGTAATATTCTCTGCTGAGTATCTCTTCCGGATCTTTGCCTGCACGGAGCATTTCGTTGTAGAGTTTTCCGGGTCTTACGCCGGTTAAAATGCCCCAGTCCAGAACCTTTCCGGTCTTGCCGGAGAGGAAATCGTAGAGCTGCCTCTTGTGGTCGTTCTTCGCGCCTTCTGCAGGTATGTAGAGGTCTGTACCATCGTCCTTATCTTCCGGATTTTCGCGAACGTCTATCTGGAAGTCTTCGGCGGATATGAACATCTTTGCCAGCTCCGAAAGGTCGTATTTAATTTTCTCATCGGAAGCCGATATTCTATACAAAGGGGTTATACCTCATTTCGTAGCCGATAGTTGTGGCATCCATGTGTCCCGGATAAACAGCTGTGTCTTCCGGAAGCTTGTAAAGCTTCTCTGTTATTGATTTTTCAATGTCTTCGAAGCTTCCGCCCCACAGGTCTGTTCTGCCGATGGAAGCATGGAATAAAGTGTCACCAGAAAACAGTTTTCTGTCAACTAATATGCACTGTCCGCCGGGAGTGTGGCCCGGAGTGCTTATAAACTTAAGCTTCATGGAGCCTACTGTCATTTCGTCGCCGTCTGCTGTCCAGATATCTGCAACGATGCCGCCCTTTCCGTAGCTTACCTTGCGGTCGTAGAGGAAATTGCGTTCCTTCTTGCTTGCGATGAGCATTACATCGGGGAATGCAGCCTTAAAGAAGTCGATTCCTCCGGTGTGGTCACCGTGGCCGTGGGTAAGGATAAGATATCTTACCTTAAGGCCCATCTTTTCGATATCCTTAAGCATTGCATCGCTCTTGTCTGCCGGATCTACGATGAAAGCGTCTTTGTTGTCGTCGTAGACCAGGTAGCAGTTGGTCATTAATTCGCCTA
This sequence comes from Clostridia bacterium, assembly GCA_024403005.1. Lineage (GTDB taxonomy): Bacteria > Bacillota > Clostridia > Peptostreptococcales > Anaerovoracaceae > RUG11894. The sequence goes on from JAKSSQ010000125.1 coordinate 5,171, forward strand.
AGTGGTAAAGTTTAATGTTTGTCATATGCAGCTCCTGTTAAGCCTTTGCACGGAAGACGTCCGAAACGCCCTTAATCTGCTTGAGTCTTGCAAATATCTTCGCGATGTCGCTGGTATTGGCAATGGAAAGTGTAAGATCGATGTTCATGAGACCGTGCTGGTGGTCTTTCTTCATGGTAAGACCGTTAATGTCGATATCCATGTCCAGGCACATCTTGGAGATGTCGGAAATAAGGGTCTTGCGGTCTTCTGCAATAAGGGTAATTGCAGCGTCGAAGTTCATGGAATCGTCTTCTACTTCCCAGGAAACTTCG
>JAKSSQ010000126.1 GCA_024403005.1 Clostridia bacterium
AATTTGGCAATAAAAAGACGGCTCAGATACGAAGCCGTTTTTGTGCTGCTTCTGGGAGCTCTGGCCGGCATTACTATTCTTAACATTAACATTGGGTCAGTGCCCATTTCCGTAAGCGAAATCTTTAAAATTATCTTTACAAAAACCGGTGACCCAACGCAGGTCCGCATTATCTGGGGCGTTAGACTGCCCAGAATGATAATGGCTGCAATACTTGGCGGAGGCCTATCTCTGTCCGGCTTTTTGCTGCAGACCTTCTTCGCAAACCCGAGAGCAGGGCCCTTTGTGCTGGGTATTTCCTCCGGTGCGAAGTTCACCGTTGCAGTAGCCATGATCTACTTTGTAGGAAGATACAACGGCGTGTCTTCTTTAGTGCTGGTTGCAGCTGCTTTTATCGGGTCGCTTATATCCACCGGATTTATCCTTCTGTTTTCCAGAAGGCTGCAAAGCGTTGCAACTCTGCTGGTTGCGGGCATTATGATAGGCTATATCTGCTCCGCAGCGACGGATTTTATCGTGACTTTTGCAGATGAATCGGACATCGTAAACCTTCGCAGCTGGTCTTTAGGCAGCTTTAACGGCATGAGCTGGGACAAGGTTCAGATTGCATCCGTTATCATGTTTATCGCATGCACTCTGGTATTCATGCTTTCCAAGCCCATAAATGCTTACCAGCTGGGCGAAAACTATGCGAGGAGCATGGGCGTTAACATTAAGGTGTTCCGCATTGCGCTCATACTGCTCTCCAGCGCGCTGTCTGCCTGCGTAACGGCCTTTGCAGGGCCCATTTCCTTCATCGGAATCGCAGTGCCTTACCTTACAAAGCGCCTGCTGAACACATCAAAGCCCGTAATCGTAATACCTGCCTGCTTCCTCGGAGGCGCGGTATTCTGCATGTTCTGCGACCTTATAGCCCGCACGGCTTTTGCCCCCGGCGAGCTTAATATTTCAACGGTTACATCCATTTTCGGCGCACCTATCGTAATTTACATGATGCTCAAGAGGAGCAAGGGGAAGTAGTATGGCGGATTATTTTTTCAGTACTAAAGCCCTAAATGTAGGCTACGACGGCAAGCCCTTAATTAAAGACATCAACCTGGGCATTAAAAAAGGCGAAATAGTAACCCTTATCGGGCCCAACGGCTCCGGTAAGTCCACGATACTTAAATCCGTAACAAAGCAGCTTAAACTTATTGCAGGTGTCGTTGAAATCGACGGCGAAGACCTTAACGGAATAACCGCTAAGGAACTGGCTAAGAAGCTTGCGGTAATGCTTACGGAGCGCATGAAGACCGAACTCATGACCTGCCGCGACATAGTTGCAACGGGCAGATATCCATACACGGGAAGGCTCGGATTGCTTACTCCGGAAGACGAAGCTATAGTGGACGAAGCCATGGAAAGCGTTATGGTTACGGAGATTCAGAACAAGGACTTCAACGCGATAAGCGACGGCCAGCGCCAGAGGGTGCTGCTTGCAAGAGCTCTCTGCCAGAAGCCTCAGATTATCATTCTGGATGAACCAACGTCCTTCCTGGACATCCACCACAAGCTGGGCCTGCTGTCTCTGCTAAGAACAATGGCCAAGGAGAACGACATTACGGTTATAATGTCCCTCCACGAAATCGATCTGGCGCAGAAGATTTCCGACAGGGTAATCTGCGTAAAAGGGGATTATATCTATAAATCCGGTACTCCGGCGGAGGTTTTCAACGACGAAATGGTTAGAAACCTCTACGGAATAGATAAGGGCAGCTACGACTCCTTATTCGGAAGCATAGAGCTGCCGAGACCTGCCGGAACTCCGGAAGTTCTGGTGCTTTCCAACTGCGGAAAGGGCATACCTGTCTACAGGCAGCTGCAGAAGGAAAACCGGGCCTTCGCCGCTGCGGTAGTCTACGAAAACGACATGGACTACGCCGCTGCAAAGCATCTGGCAGCTGAAATAGTAACGGAAAAGCCTTTCTGCGAAATTTCGGACGAAACTTACGAAAAGACCTGCAGACTTATGGAAAGCTGCAGCGAAATCATAGATGCCGGAGTCGCTGTAGGCCCCGGAAACAGAAGGATGGAAGATCTGCTCGAAAGAGCGAAGGCTTCCGGAAAGCTGGTGAAGCATGGCTGAATTCTTTAAGCTCAATATTTACGCCATGCTCTGGGGATTCGTAATCGATCTTATAATAGGTGACCCGGAAGGCTGGCCCCATCCGGTAATCTACGTAGGAAAATATATATCTTTCGTTGAAAAACGCATAAGAAACAGCTCCAAAAGCTCCGAAGAAACCCGCCGCAAGGCTGTTTTCCTTGGGATTTCAACGGTTCTGGTAACCATGGCTATTACGGCCGCTCTGCTGCTCGCAGCAGGCCTGCTGGGCAGGGCTGCGCAGTTCATCCTTATGAGCATAATCTCCTGGACCTGCCTTTCCGCTAAATGCCTTGCAGTTGAAGGAAGAGGCGTTGCCAAAGCCCTTGGAAATTCTCTTGAGGCCGGCAGAAAGCAGGTTGCGAGAATCGTAGGAAGAGATACTCAGAGCCTTTCGGAAGACGAAATCCTTGCAGCTACCGTGGAAACCGTTGCAGAGAACACCACGGACGGAGTTATCGCTCCGATGCTCTACCTTGCTTTAGGCGGCCCGGTCCTCGGAATGGGCTTTAAAGCTGCAAGTACTCTGGACTCCATGGTCGGCTATCTGGACGAAAAGTTCAGAGATATCGGCTGGTACAGCGCCAAGCAGGACGACGTTCTGAATTACATTCCCGCCAGACTCTGCGGATTTCTCATGAGCATAGGCGCGTTTCTCGGCGGAATGGATTCCAAAAACGCTTTAAGGATAATGAAGCGCGACCATGCGAATCATCTGAGCCCCAATTGTGCCTGGAGCGAAGCTGCTGCGGCAGGTGCCATGCACATACAACTTGGCGGCACTCACACTTATTTCGGAAAAGTCATAGAAAAGCCTACAATAGGCGATAAAGACAGAGAAATAAGGACAGAAGACGTAAATAACACTATAAAACTCATGTATATAAGCGCCGGATTCACGGCCCTTATTGCACTGTTAATCGCGGTAATTTTATGAAAAAGCTGAGAGACGGCTTTACAACCGGCAGCTGTGCAGCTGCTGCAGCCCTTGCGTGCTGTATATGGATAAGGGACGGAGAATGCCCCGGAGCCGTGGAAATAGTCATCCCGGAAGGCAGAACCTACAGACCGGAGATTATTCCCCACGAAGACGGAAGCTGCGGCATTATTAAGGACAGCGGCGACGACCCGGACATCACCAACGGCATGGAGGTTATAAGTTCCGTAAAGCTGCTGGAAGGCGACGGCCCAGTAAGTTTTAAAGCCGGAGACGGCGTGGGAATCATAACCCAGCAGGGCCTTAAGGTTCCCGTCGGTGACCCGGCAATCAACCCGGTTCCCAGACAGATGATCGAAGAAGCCGTAAGAAGCGTTTTCGGCGCCAGAGCTGCGGAGGTAACTGTTTCCATACCCGGGGGCAGGGAAATTGCAGCAAAGACCTTCAATCCGCGCCTTGGAATTAAAGACGGACTTTCCGTCCTCGGAACTACCGGTCTTTTAAGACCCATGAGCCTGGAAGCATTAAGAGATTCACTCTATGTGGAACTTAAGATGCGAGTTAGCCAGGGCCACGAAGAGCTCATATTCACCTTCGGAAACCAGGGCGAAAAAGCTCTGTCCGTAACCTATAAGGACATTCCTATGGTTCAGGTTTCCAACGAAATCGGTTTTATGCTGGATTCTGCAAGGGAACTTGGTGTTAAGAAGCTTATCGTAGGCGGACATCCGGGAAAAATGACGAAAATAGCTGCCGGCATTATGCAGACTCACAGCCATACAGCCGACGGCAGAAGAGAAGGAATAATTACGCAGCTGGCTCTTATGGGTGCGCCTAAAGAGCTGTGCTGCGAAGTGTATAAGACTGTTACTACTGATAAAGCTGCAGAGCTTATCCACGAAGCCGGATACGACGGCGTCTGGGATATGGTAGCCGATGCAGCACGCGAATACATGGTATTCCGCGTAAGAGGTGAAATTGAAATTCATGCTGTTGTCGCAGATTTTGCAGGCAATATTATGGGGGAAAGCAGAGAATAAATGGGTGCAGTGCACGGAGGAAACGTGTGGCAGGGTGCAGGGCCGGAGCAATGGCTCGACTATTCTGCCAACATAAGGCCGGAGGGGACGCCTGATTGGGTCACCGAGGCGATGATGAACGCAATGAAGAACGCCAGATACTATCCGGACCTTTCCATGAAAGGCGCCAGAAAAGGCCTGGCTGAATTCCTGAATATAGACGAAAAATTCGTAGTGCCCACATCCGGCGGAGCATCTGCCATAGATGCAGCCTGCGGATGCGGAGCGAAGAAAGTGGTTCTGGGCGCGCCCTGTTTCAGCGAATACAGAGCGGCTGCCGAAAAGAGGGGTATACCTGTAGAGGAAGTTTCCCTTATCGCAGAGAACAGAACCATTGCAGACCCGTCGGAAAGGCTGGAACCTTACATTACTGAAGGCTGCCTGGTATGGATTTGCAGCCCGATGAACCCGGTCGGCTACTGCTTTAAGTACGAAGAAGTTAAGAGGCTGCTTAGCCTCGTTGAAAGCAGAAACGCAAAGCTGGCAGTGGACGAAGCCTTTATAGACTTCTGCCCGGACATGAGCGTAAGAAGCCTCATTAAGAGCCATCCGGCCCTTATGATTACCGGTTCCATGACCAAAATTCTGGGAATTCCGGGAGTAAGACTGGGATATCTTTTAACTCAGGACGCAGAAAGCTTCATGAAGGACAAGCTGCCCTGGGAACTGAACTGCTTTGCAGAAGCCGTTGCAGAAGAGCTTCCCAAGCACCGAAGCGAGATGGAATTCGATGCCGAGCTCAGCGACGAGTGCAGAAATGTCTTCGAAACCTGCCTTGCAAGCATGGGTATCGCGTTATATCCAAGCTTTACGAACTTCGTTCTGGCCGATTTCGGCAGGGACGTAGACCCGATTATAGAAAGACTGAAAGAAAAGAACATACTTGTCCGCCGATGCATGGATTTCCATGGGGTCAACGATGGAAAACACCTGAGGCTGGCAGTTAAAGACCACAAGACTAATGCAGTATTTTTAGAGACACTTAAGGAGATTTTAAGATGCGTGGAAAATCGTTAATGTTCCAGGGGACAGGCTCCTCTGTAGGTAAATCCATAATGTGCACAGCCGTTCTTCGTATTTTAAAGCAGGACGGTCTTAAAGTTGCACCTTTCAAGGCTCAGAACATGGCTTTAAATTCCTTCGCAACCTCCGAAGGTCTTGAAATGGGCAGAGCTCAGGTTACACAGGCAGAAGCTGCAGGAATCGAGCCTTCCGTTAAGATGAACCCGATTCTTCTTAAGCCGACTGCCGACAGAAGAAGCCAGGTTATCGTAGGCGGCAAGCCCATCGGAACACTTTCTGCTGTGGAATACGAAG
>JAKSSQ010000127.1 GCA_024403005.1 Clostridia bacterium
AACATGGACGACGTGGCAGAGCTGGCAGACAGAGTCCTCGTAGTCGACAAGGGCAGCCTCATCATGAACGGAGACGTGCACAGCGTATTTTCAAGAGCAGAAGAGCTCCGGGCCATCGGCCTCGGCGTTCCTTCCGCATCCGCCATGCTCCTGCGCCTTAAGGAAAAAGGCCTGGACGTAAGGACGGACATATTTACAGCAAAAGAAGCCGCTGCGGAAATCGCAGCAGCATATAAACGCAGATGGCAATAAAAGACATAACACTCGGACAATATTATCCCGGCGAATCCGCTGTTCACAGGCTGGACGCCAGGACTAAAATACTGGCAACGACTGTTTTCCTCGTTTCGCTCTTCCTGGTAAAGAGCTTTACGGGCTTTGTTTTCTGCGCTCTTTTCCTCGGAATTATCATAAAAATCTCCGGGGTTCCCTTTAAATTTATCGTAAGAGGCCTTAAGGCAGTCGTAATGATTATTGTGTTCACGACGCTGCTCAACATGTTCATGACCCCGGGCAACGTCCTGTGGCAGTGGAAGATATTAAAGATTACGGATACCGGCCTTTACAGGGCATGCTTCATGTCCATAAGGCTGGTGCTTTTAATCCTCGGCTCTTCCATGCTCACGCTTACGACTAAGCCGGTAACCCTTACGGACGGCCTGGAAAAGCTGTTTAAGCCCCTCGGTAAAGTAGGGCTTCCGGCCCACGAGCTGGCCATGATGATGACTATCGCTCTCCGTTTTATTCCGACACTGCTGGACGAAACGGATAAGATTATGAAGGCCCAGACCGCAAGAGGCGCAGACTTCGAAAGCGGCAGCTTAAAAGACAGGGCAAAGGCGCTCATTCCCATCCTCGTTCCTCTCTTCGTAAGCGCATTCCGCATTGCCGGCGACCTGGCCATGGCCATGGAAGCAAGGTGCTACAGAGGCGGAGACGGCAGAACCAGGATGACCGCAATGGAATTCAAGAAGAAAGACGGCCTTGCGGCAGTTATTATGGTGCTTTTCGTTGCAGCAGTAGTAGTTATGGGCAGGCTTCCCTTAATTTAGCAGAGGACAGACGTGAGACAGAGAAGCGTAAAGAACAGAGAAGAAAAAATCAGGGAGTGCAGCAGGTGGCAGGCGGAGGATCCGGCTTCCTTCAAGGGAAACTGGGCACGGCAGTTTGCGAACCCGGACGCTCCTATTTTTATAGAAATCGGAAGCGGAAAGGGCAAATTCATCTGCGAAACTGCGGCAGCTCACCCGGAAAACAACTATATCGCTGCGGAAGGCGGCACGAACATCGCAGTGCGAATCCTTCAGAAGGCAAGGGATATGCAGCTGGACAACCTTCTGGTTATAACTTCCTACATCGAAGACGTGCGCGACATCTTTTCGGAAGACGAACTGTCCGGTGTGTTCATTAACTTTTGCGACCCCTGGCCCAAGGACAGGCACTATAAGCGCAGGCTCACCTATAGGGAAAGACTGGACGGCTACAGTGCGGTAAGCAGAAAAGGCGCAGTTCTGCAGCTCAAGACCGACAACGACGCGCTTTTCGATTTCTCACTGGAAGAAATCCGCTCGAGGGGGCTTAAGTTTAAGTGGGTCACAAGGGCTCTGCACAGCTCTCCCTACGCAGAAAATAACATATGCACGGAGTACGAAGAAAAATTTTCTGCCTCCGGAAAAAATATAAACGGACTTCAGGTTTTTTTGCGATAAATACTAAAAAATTGGAAGTTCTTTCTGTCTGATTTGTGGTAGTATATAAAAGGAAACTGTATACAATTTCGGTTTCCGGGCATTGGAGTAATTATGGATTTAATTAAAGCGGTCATTATCGGTATAGTCGAAGGTATAACCGAATGGCTTCCCGTAAGCAGCACGGGCCACATGATCCTCGTAAACGAGTTCGTAAAACTCAACGTTTCCGAGGAATTCTGGAAGTTTTTCCTGGTTGTAATTCAGCTGGGTGCCATCCTGGCGGTCGTAGTGCTGTTCTGGAACAAAATCTTCCCCTTCAGCTTTAAAAAGGGTGAGCCCATCATAAGAAAAGACGTCTGGATGACCTGGTTTAAGGTTATAGTCGCAATTATCCCTGCGACAGTAGTAGGCATCCCTCTGGACGACTGGATGGACGAGCATTTCTACAACTACAAGGTTGTTGCGATCACCTTAATCCTTTACGGTATCTGGTTCCTTTTCCTGGAAAAGAAGGGCAAGCACGAAAAATACCGTGTGCAGAAGGTCGAGGACATAAGCTTTAAGACTGCTTTCGGCATCGGACTCTTCCAGGTCCTCTCCTTAATTCCCGGAACCAGCCGCTCCGGTTCCACTATAATCGGCGGCATGATGCTCGGAACGAGCAGACCTGTTGCAGCAGAATTCACATTCTGGCTGTCCATTCCCGTAATGGCAGGCGCAAGTCTCTTAAAGCTTCTCAAGTTCGGTTTCCACTTTACAGGCACAGAACTGGCAATCCTGGGAGCAGGCTGCATCTCCGCATTCCTGGTATCCCTGGCTTCCATAAGGTTCCTCATGAGTTATGTGCGCTCTCACGATTTCCGCGTGTTCGGCGCTTACAGAATTATACTCGGTGCAGTAGTTCTTTTATATTTCTACATACGTTAAGCTATTTTTAAGGAGGTACGTATGGCTCTTAAGTTAGGCATTAATGGTTTCGGCCGTATCGGCGGTGTAGCTCTCAGAGCAGCTCTCCAGCAGCCCGATATCTTTGATGTTGTTGCTATCGCAAAGCGCGAAGCAGATATAGACTACATGATCTACATGATCAAGTACGATACAGTTTACGGCAGATTCCCCGGAACTATCGAAAAGGCAGAAGACGGCATCATCATCAACGGCAAGAAGATCCTCGTTTACAGCGAAGGCGATGCAAAGCTCATCCCCTGGAAGGAACTGGGTGCTGAATACATCATCGATGCTACAGGTGCTTACGTTACATCTGAAAAGGCTAAGGACCACTTCATCGGCGGCGCTAAGAAAGTCATCATGTCCGCTCCCGCAAAGGACAAGGTTACACCCACTTTCGTTTACGGCGTAAACCACGAAACATATAAGCCGGATATGGACATCGTATCCGCAGCAAGCTGCACAACAAACTGCCTCGCACCTCTGTGCAAGATTCTGCAGGACAACTTCGGTATCGAACAGGGCCTCATGAGCACAATCCACGCTGCAACAGCTAAGCAGAAGGTAGTAGATGCCAAGTCCCTCAAGGACTGGAGAACAGGCCGTGCAGTATTCGGCAACATCATCCCCACAGCTACAGGCGCAGCTAAGGCAGTAGGCCTCGTTATCCCCGAAATCAACGGCAAGATGACAGGTATCGCTTACAGAGTTCCCACAGCAGATGTATCCGTAATCGACCTGAATGTAGTTCTGGAAAAGTCCACATCTTACGAAGAAATCTGCCAGAAGGTTAAGGAAGCTTCCGAAACCTATCTTAAGGGCGTTGTAGAATACGTAGACGACGAAGTTGTTTCTTCCGATTTTATCGGCAGCCCCTGCCCCACAGGCTTCGACGCACGAGAAGGCCTTGCGCTCAACGACAAGTTCTGCAAGCTCATCGCATTCTACGACAACGAATGGGGTTACACCTGCAACATGCTGAGACTCATCGCACACATGGCAGAAGTTGACGCTAAATAGGTATTAAATCTAAAATTATATAATAAGCTGCGGCAGCAGCTATGAAAGGACCGAAGGCAAATCGGTCCTTTTTTGATGCCAATCCAAGGATTAAAAGCATAAAAGCATATAATCCGCCGAGCAGCATGGAAAGGGCCCCGATTCGAAGAAGCGGGGCTGGCCCAAGGCTGAGGCCGAGGGCCGAATAAAGCTTTACATCTCCCATGCCCATGCAGGGGATGAGGATTAGGGGAAGGCCCGCGGCCATCAGCCTTGCCCCCGGGCCGGCGCAGCCGGCCCAGGGCGCCGCCGCGGCTATTGCAAGGACGGCGGCCGGCGGGATTGTTAAGGTTTTGAGGTCCCGCCGGGCCGCGGCGGCGAGCCAGAACAGGATCCAAAGATTTGCAGCTATTCGCATGCCTCCACCCTAACACACCTATCTATACTAAAACAGTTTCCATTTGGGGACGGGTACGCTTTAGCACTTTAGTGCGTTAAAGCGTACCCGTCCCCCTTTAGCACTTTAGCAGGCTAAAGCACCCCCGTCCCCCTTTCGCGTGCTAAAGCGATACACCGAAAAGGGCAAACGAAAACCCGGCCGGGGGCCGGGTTTTGTGCTATCTTGCTAAGATGTCCACAATCTGGTCGACTGTGCTGCCTGCGGGAATCGTAAATGTTCCTGCTTTAAGCTTCTTTTCTGCCTGCTTTGCAGTTACTGCGCTTAAGAACTGGTCGCTGCTTTCGATAAGGCCGTTCTGCACTAAGATTTCCGCAATCTTTGTGCCTGCTGAGCCTGCCGGAATTACGATGCTCTTATCCGTCGCAGTCTGCTGGCCGCCTTCCTGGGGTTGGGGTTCTTCGCTGCCGGTTTCTGCGGGCTGCTGTTCCTGCGGAGCTTCTGCTTCCTGGCCGGAAGACTCGGAATTGAATTCTTCCGGATTTTCGTTGAACTCTTCAACTTCAGTCTGGGTCAGGTCCACATCCGTGAAGTCCACCTGCGAATGGTGGGTGGGATTGTGTTTGTTCACATACTTGGAATAATCCATAATCCCGGTAACTCTCCACAGAATTACCATGGCTGCCAGCGCCAGAATCATGAGCGCAATAAATATGTCGTTGTAGTCGTATATAAGATCTTTGATTTTTTTCATGCTAATCCCTTTCTTTATGGCGTGCTAACGCCCGGTATCCCAAATACCTCATTACAAGTTTATCACAGATGGCACAAACACGCCACAGCAAACTACTTGTGTGTTATAATAACTTAATTATGAGAGAAATTACGATTGCAAAAAACGACAGCGGCCAGAGACTGGACCGCTTCCTGAAGAAATACATGTGCAACGCCTCCCTCAGCCTGGTCTACAAGGCCATCCGCAAAGACGTAAAGGTCAACGGAAAGAGGGCTAAGGAAGAAACCCTTCTTAACGAAGGCGACGTTCTGCAGATATACATGACAGATCAGGACATAGATAAGCTTACGAAGAAGAAGCGCACAGCTGCGCCAAAGCGCCAGTTCACCATCGCCTACGAAGACGAAAACATCCTGGTTGCAGCAAAGCCCTTCGGTCTTCTGGTCCACGGAGACTCTACAGAAAAAAAAGACACCCTGGCCAACCAGGTAGTGGACTACTTAATCGAAAAGGGCGACTACGTGCCGCGCCTGGAAAAGAGCTTCGTGCCTTCCCCGGTTCACAGGCTGGACCGCAATACCACAGGCCTCGTGGTCTTCGGCAAGACCGCTGCAGCTTTAAGAATCCTGAGCGCATCCCTTGCAAAAGACGAGGGCATGACCAAATTCTACAACACAATCGTATGCGGTGAGCTCAAGCGA
>JAKSSQ010000128.1 GCA_024403005.1 Clostridia bacterium
GCCAGCATTCTGTAGTCTGCTACGCTTCTTAAAGCTTCGGGCAGAATTACGAGAGCTGCAGCTGCGATAATGGAGCCCAGCATGTTGCCCTGTCCGCCGAGTACAACGAATACGAGAACCAGGATGGATGTATCGATGTTGAACTTGCTTGCAACCAGGGAGCTGTAGTTGTTTCCGAAGAGAGCGCCTGCAGCACCTGCCATGGCAGCGGAAATTGTAAATGCGGTAATCTTGTATTTGAAGGCAGGAATACCAACGGATTCAGCAGCGATGCGGTTGTCTCTTAAAGCCTGGATAGCGCGGCCTGTGCGGCTGCCAACCAGATGGAAGATAACAACGAGGCAGATCATTATAAGGATGAAACCTGCTGTAAAGTTGGAGATCTTCTGGATATTACGGATACCCATAGCTCCTTCGATGATAATTCTGTCGTCTGTTCCTAAATCGAGTTTGTTTTCCAGCACGCACATGGTAAGGCTTCCGTCCTTAATACCAAGGTAGATGTTGCTGAAAACGGATTTGATGATTTCACCGAACGCAAGTGTAACGATAGCCAGGTAGTCGCCCTTAAGACGCAGTACGGGGATACCGATAAGGAATCCGAAGAGTGCGCCGGCAAGGGAGCCGATTGCGATACCGATTGCGAGGCGGAGGCCGTTATTTGCGATAGTTGTATTGAGCGCCATGCATGCGGTTGTTCCGAAGAACGCGCCGATGGACATAAAACCTGCGTGGCCCAGAGAGAGTTCACCCATAACACCTACTGTGAGGTTCAGGGAGAGGGCCATTACGATGTATGCGCAGATAGGAACCAGCATACCTGCCATGGAAGCCTTCATCATGCCGCCGCTCTTCATGGCTGTGAGCACAACGAATGCAATAATTACCAGCAGATATGTAGCATAATTCTTTACTGTAGTGCGGTTCATTTTCTTTAACATGTCCTGCACCTACACTTTCTCTCGTGTCTGCTTGCCGAGGAGGCCTGCAGGCTTAACGAGCAGTACAATAATCAGCACGCCGAATACGATAGCATCGGAGAACTGTGTGGAAATATATGCCTTTGCCAGGTTTTCGATAACGCCGAGAAGCAGACCACCCAGGAATGCGCCGGGGATGGATCCGATTCCGCCGAATACAGCAGCTGTAAATGCCTTAATACCGGGCATTGCGCCTGTTGTCGGGGTAAGAGTCGGATATGCGGAGCAGAGCAGAACGCCTGCAATTGCAGCGAGTCCGGAACCGATGGCAAATGTTGTGGAAATCGTTCTGTTAACGTCGATACCCATGAGCTGTGCAGCGCCCTTGTCTTCGGAAACAGCTCTCATAGCCTTGCCCATCTTTGTCTTGTTAATGAACATAGTGAGCACAATCATAATGATTACGCATGCAGCAATCGTAAGGATTGTTACATAGGATACAGAGAGTGCGCCGAGCTGAACGGAACCGTTGCCGACGATGGAATTGAATACCTTCGGGTTGGGTGTCCACAGCAGCTGTGCTGTATTCTGAAGGAAATAGCTTACGCCGATAGCTGTAATGAGTACAGCCAGAGACGGAGCTGAACGCAGCGGCTTATACGCTAACTTTTCAATTGTGATTCCCAGCAGGGTGCATAATACGACAGCGATGAGAACGCCGAGGAACGGGTTCATGTTGTATCTCATGACTGCGAAGAAACAGACATAAGATCCGATCATAATTACGTCGCCGTGTGCAAAGTTAAGCATCTTTGCGATACCGTATACCATGGTGTAGCCCAGGGCGATAATCGCATAAACGCTTCCCAAACTGAGTCCGCTTACCAAATAGTTAAGGAAACTCATAACTTACCTTTCATACACCAATACCGGGGGACGGATTTCTCTGCCCCCGGCATTAGTTCTAATTTCTTTTATCAGTACTTTTTATAAAGTGCTTAAATTACATACCTACGTATGCGCCGTCCTTGATGATAACAGCGTTGGGCATCTTGGATACAGCACCGTCTGCGCCCCATGTCATGTTGGAGCCTGTGAGGCCGTCGAATGTCATGGATGTGAACTGTGCTACCATTGCTTCGCAGATTTCTTCGTGGGACATGTCAGCTGTGATGCCAGCCTTTTCCATTGCAGCGTAGATTGCATACATGCAGTCGTAAGCGTCTGCAGCGAACTGGTTGGGGATTTCGCCGTAAGCAGCCTGGTACTTTTCTACGAAGTTCTTGTTGAGAGCTGTGTCAGCGTCTGCGGAGTACGGTGTGAGTACGTAAACGCCTTCAGCGAGAGCTGTGTCGAAACCTTCAAGTGTGAGGATACCATCCATACCGTCTACGCCGAACCAGATGGGAGCATAGCCTGTTGTGGAAGCCTGGCTGAAGATGAGGGAAGCGGGTGTGTAGTAGATGGGCAGGAATACGAGTTCTGCGCCTGCTTCCTGGCACTTAGCGATCTGAACTGTGAAGTCAGTAGCTGTAGCGTCTGTGAATGTAACGTCTGCAACGATGTTGAGACCAACTTCAGCAGCCTTAGCTGTGAATGTTTCTCTGATACCTGTGGAGTAGGAGTCGTCGTTCTTCCAGATAATAGCAACGTCCTTAGCCATGTTGTTTTCAGCGATGTACTGAGCAGCACCGGAACCCTGGTTGGGGTCTGTGAAGCACATCTGGAAAACGTTGTCCTTGCCGTCGATTACGTTTGTGGAAGAAGCGGACGGTGTCAGGAAGAAGTATCTGTCTGCATAAGCGTCAGCAGATGTAACTTCTGCGGGGGAGGAAGTAACTGTACCCATCATGAGCTGCATACCCCAGTCAACGAGTGCGTTGTATGCGTTTTCAGCCTTTTCGGGGTCGTGTGTATCGTCTTCCATGTTGAAAGCGATCTGCATTCCGCCCTTAGCGTTGAGTTCTTCTACAGCGATTGTTGCGCCGTTCTTTACAGCCATACCGTAAATAGCTGCGCCGCCTGTGAGCGGGCCTGTAGCGCCGATCTTAATTGCTTCTGCAGCACCATCTGCTGCGGGTTCTGCGGGCTTGCTTTCGCCGCAAGCTGCCAGTCCGATTACCATCAGGACTGCCATGAGCAGTGCTAAAATTCTCTTAGTTTTCACTTTTTACACCTCTTTATAACTTTAACTTACTTTAAAAAAACGGTCCGCCTTGGAGCAGACCGTTAAATTAACAAATTATTCTGCTCTGTGTACACTATGTTTATAGAGAAGGACAGCGAGGACCACGCCCACGATATTCAGGAGAGCGATGGAAACAATGATAGCAACTTTAACAGCAGCAGAGCATTCTGCCTTGCCTTTACGTGTGCATCTTGTAGTTAAAGCTTTCATAAATTGCGCCTCACTTTCTTCTATATTTACGATGTCAGCATTTTATCCCCAAAGCCCTGCAGTGTCAAGTTTTAATAGCTCTGTTTTGTTGCATTTCGCAGGTGTTTGACCCAATTTATTTGTTATAAATCAACAAATAATCTTAGATATAGTTAGCTAATTAAGCTATAATTTGCCCCATATTTATGCCAACTACACAAATTCTACACAATTGCGAAATTCCTTGAAATTTCACAGTTCCCGGGCATTTTCAGCGGGGTCTACTGAGCCTTTGCATCCCCTTCTTCGCCCTCTTCCGAGCCGCTGCCGGGTTCAATAATGTTGCCGTCGGCATCGAACCAGATTTCCGTTGCGCTTCCCTCGCCCTTGGGCAGGAAGTTCAGGTTAGCCTTGGGCACTTCTACCAGCTTGATTTCCTTAGCTACGGAAATATCGTCTTCCGTACCGGAACCGATTGCGTAGATTTCTTCCAGCATGGCTTCTATCTTCGCATCGTTGCCCTGCCAGAAGGACAGGCCGTGGAGCATGGTGTCCGTGCCGGGCAGAATGTAGGAATTGATTCGGTCACCGGAAAGGCCGATAGCCTTTGTGGCAACGCTAATCGCCATGTTGTAAGTAACGTCGGATTCAACGTTTTCCAGGCAGACCTTCATAACGTCCAGAATGTTGCCGGCTCTTAAGCATTCGCGCAGAACCTTCTTAACGAATTCCTGGTGGATCTGGATTCTGCCGATGTCGCCGTTGGCGTAGCCCTTGCGGTAGCGCAGGTATTCCATAACGTTGCTGGCATCGATGGTCTGGTTGCCCTTCTTAATGTGGATGTGGAGCTCGGGTTCAGCGGTCGGGTCGTCGTAGTCCATGTTGAAGGGAACGTTAACCGGAATTCCGCCGATTACCCTCATTACCTTGCGGATATCTTCGTATTCGATAACCGCATAGTAGTGGATAGGCATTCCGTAAAGCGTGTCGGAAACGGCTGTTGCCAGCGCTGCAACGCCTTCGGAATGGTAAATTGCGTTGATTTTGTTGCCTGCGTAGTTATTATCCCAGCCTTTGCGGTAGTAGAACGTGTCGCGGGGCACGGAAATAATGTTTACGTACTGGTTTTCCATGTCGTAGCTGCAGAGCATGATAACGTCTGTCATGTTCTCGTTTACGCCGAGCAGCAGCACGTTAACTCTGTCCTTAGCCTTAAAGGCATCGTAGAACGGACTGGTTTCGTCGACTACAATTGGCGTCATGTCTTCGGAAAGACGGGTCTCCGATTCGAAAATCTGTATGCCGCCGATAACGCCTGTCTCGTCGTCTCGGATCGACGCCAGGAAAGCCGTCGCTATCGCGAAGACCAGCACGCCGACCAGTATAACCTTTTTGTTAAACTTAACCATAATTCTCCCTAAATATCTCTAAAATCCCCTGAATGCCGGCTTATCCCTTAAAATTCGGCACTATATTTCTTATCCATGCGCGGACCTCTTCTTCGCTCATGGGGTCTAACTTTTCCAGGTTCCCGCGGAAATCTTCCATAAGTTCGGTGAACCCATCCGTCGGATCTATGGGGTGACCCACAAAAATCTTGTGGTGCGTCGTTTCCTTAATGCCTTCCTCGGAGAGGAGCAGCTCTTCGTAGAGCTTTTCGCCTGGGCGAAGGCCAGTAACCTGGATTTCGATGTCTTCGTGGGGCTTAAATCCGGACAGCTTTATAAGCTTTTCGGCCAGGTCCATTATGCGGACCGGTTCACCCATGTCCAGAATAAAGATTTCGCCGCCTGTAGCCATGGCGCCGGCCTGGATAACCAGCTGCACAGCCTCGGGAATAGTCATGAAGAAACGGGTAATGTCCTTATGCGTTACTGTCACCGGGCCGCCTGCCGCAATCTGCCTGCGGAAGAGAGGAATAACGGAGCCGTTGCTGCCGAGAACGTTGCCGAAGCGGACTGCGCAGTACTCTGTGGAACTGCCTGCAGCCTGCGCCCTTCTGGACTTTTCCTGGAGCAGCATTTCGCAGATTCTCTTGGTTGAACCCATTACATTTGTGGGGTTAACCGCCTTATCCGTAGAGATAAGAACGAACTTTTCTGCCTTGTACTTTTCCGCAAGGTCCATGCAAACCTGGGTGC
>JAKSSQ010000129.1 GCA_024403005.1 Clostridia bacterium
TCCAGAACTTCCCAGGGATAGGTCTTATCTTTAAACAGATCTGCTGCCAGAGTATATTCCAGGTCGAGCAGCTCTTCTATCTTGTAAATCTTATCTGCCATCATATTACTTTTCCCTAACCTTAATAAGCAGTCCGTTTTCTTTCATGACCGCAATCATATTGTCTACGCTCTTTTCAGCTTCGGATTCTTCCATGGCTTCTGCCATAACGCGAAGAACGGGTTCTGTTCCGCTCTTGCGCAGGAGTACTCTGCCTGAACCTGCCAGTCTTGCAGTTTCGTCCTTAACGCTCTGCTGAACTGCCGGGTGATTAAGAGCTGTTTCCTTATCTGTAACTTCTACATTCTTGAGAACCTGGGGCAGCATCTTTACGCCCTTGCGGAGTTCGCCCAGGGACTGCTTCTTTTCCAGGATGCACTGCATTACCTTGATTGCGGTAATCATGCCGTCGCCTGTTGTAGCGTACTTTCTGAAGATAATGTGGCCGGACTGTTCGCCGCCGATAAGGTGGTCGTTTGCAACCATGTTTTCGTAAACGTACTTGTCGCCTACGTCTGTCTTTTCGTAGCCTACGCCCAGTTCGTCCAGAGCTTTGTAGAGACCGAAGTTGGACATAATGGTAGTAACAACCTTGGTATCTCCGAGAGATCCCTTTTCCTTCATGTATTTAGCGCAAACGTAAATGATTTCGTCGCCGTTTACAACTTCGCCGTTTTCATCTACTGCAAGGCATCTGTCTGCGTCGCCGTCGAAAGCAAAGCCAACATCCAGTCCGTTTTCCTTAACAAACTTCTGCAGACCTTCGATATGTGTGGAGCCGCAGCCCATGTTTACGTTGAGCCCATCAGGGTTGTTGTTGATTACATAAGTCTTTGCACCGAGAGCATCGAATACACTCTTGGCAATCTGCCATGCGGAGCCGTTGGAGCAGTCGAGACCAACCTTTGTTTCCTTGTAAGAGCAGGTAGCAAGAGACATAAGGTAACCCATATAGTGGTTGCGTCCCTGAGAATAGTCAATTACTCTGCCGATATCTGCACCCTTTGCGAGGGGTACCTCCCACTTTTCACCTTCGAAGCCTTCGGGCTTATATTCTCCGTCCAGGAAAGCTTCTACATCTTTGATAACATCGTCGGGCATCTTTTCGCCGTGTTCGTTGATGAGCTTAATGCCGTTGTCGTGGTACGGATTGTGGCTTGCGGAAATCATGATGCCGCAGTCGAAATCTTCTGTTCTTGCGCAGTAAGCTACGCTGGGTGTGGATGTAACGTGCAGCAGATATACATCTGCACCTGCTGCGGAAAGACCTGCAGACAGTGCGTCTTCGAACATGTAGCTGGAGCGTCTTGTATCCTTACCCATTACGATGCGGGCTCTTTTTCCTTCGGGCAGGTTAAACTTGGGGTTGTGTCCATAGTACCACCCGAGAAACATTCCTATTTTAAATGCGTGTATAGCTGTAAGGTCTTCGTTTGCGTTTCCGCGAAAACCGTCTGTGCCAAAATACTTACCCATTTTTATCCTCCTAAATTACTCTGCGGACTCTATGGTTACACTTACTGTCTCCGGATCTGCAGTTATTGTAAATTCCTTGCCTTCTGTGCTGCGGGCTCCGATAGGTACGTCGTATGTACCTGCTCCGAGACCTGAAAGGTCTAAAGTAATTACAACTTCTTCCGGATTAAGGTTCTTTATAACGAGCAGGCTGCCCTGAACCACTGCATTTACGTTAATTACGTCTACATCTGCATCCAGGTTGTCTGCAAGACCCTTGATTTCCGCATTCTTTGTGGAAAGCTTTAAGCTTAAGCTTCCGGAATCGGCAAGGGTGATATTAGCTTTAAGATTTTTGCTACCTTCCGCAGGACTTATGCCTTCGGGGAAGATGGGTACAACATCCATGACGGAATCTTCTGTGATGCCGTCGACCTTGATGGGTTCACACTCGATATAGCTTACTCTGGAAAGAGCAGCCAGTGTGCCCTTGATATTAATTGTTGCGGGAATATTGCTGCTCTGAACCGATGCGCCGAGACCGGGAGTGCCTTCTACAAGGCTGTAGAGAGGAACGGTCTTTACCGTGTGCAGAGTTGCAACAAGAGCAAGCTTGTCGGATTCAATTTCCACGCCCTTAACTGCGTTGCCTTCCGAATCCACGGGGTGCAGGTTGAGAACGAATTCCGCGTCTTCGTCTACGCCCACGCCGGATGCATCCAGTGTAACCTTAAGAGCAGAAACCATTTCTACGAGGCTCTTGGCACCGGAAACCTTATAGGATTCGGCGTCCATATTAAGAACGGATACTTCGTAGCCGGATTTTACGTTTTCTGAAACAAGACGAACGGGCTTTTCTTCCGAAATGTATTCGTCTACGTACACCTGGATTCTTTCCGTGCGGATTTCAGAAACCGAGGTGCTGGGCGGAGCCGTTACATTAACTGTAAGGTAGCTTTGCCCGGGTGTGAGCCCTGCAAGGCTTGCAGTAGCTGTAATGTCGGCAGCTGTTACGCCTGCCACATCGTTTCTGGAGCCTGCGAGCACTACATCTACCGTGTATACTCCGTCCCCTGCGATTGCGAGTCTGGACTGCTTAAGGACATCTCCGTCTGTAAGGGTTACAGGGACACCTCTGATAGTAGTGGTTGTAGGCGGATTTACTACGCTTACAACGAAGCTCCAGAGAAGGATAGCGCAGAGGAGCGAAACGATTTTAAGAGTTGTGTTCTTTTCCATCGGCATCCTTTCTGCGGTTTCCAAACGCTAAAACTGTCGGAGGGGTGTCCGGTGCAGTTTTCTTTAAGTAAATACCGTAGAGATTCTTCTCTACTGCCTTTAAATCCAGGAATCTGGAGAGTTTTCCGTTCTGAGCCATGGATATGATGCCTGTTTCTTCCGAAACGATGAGCACTGTAGCGTCCGAGTTTTCGGACATGCCAATGCCGGCTCTGTGGCGTGTACCCAGGTCCTTGCTGAGGTTGGGGTTTTCTGTAAGGGGAAGCACGCAGCCTGCTGCCAGGATGCGGTCGCCTCTTAAAATGGCTGCTCCGTCGTGCAGAGGAGAGCCTTTATAGAAAATGTTCTCCAGGAGAGGTTCTGTAAGCTGTGCATCCAGAAGGGTACCGTTTTCTGCGATATCCTGGAGAGCTGTGTCGTTTTCGATAACGATAAGAGCGCCTTCCTTGCGGGCAGCAAAATACTCAACGGCTCTTACGATAGTCTGTATGTTGCCGTTGATTTTTTCACGCTCCATGGAAAAGCCCTTGGTACTGAACTTGCCTCGGCCCAGATATTCCAGGGCGCGGCGAAGTTCCGGCTGGAACACTACAACCAGGGCGATGAGACCAATGCTCAGAACCTTGGAAAGGAGCCAGTTAACTGTATAGAAATTAAAGAGGTCGGAAGCCAGATAAGCTGCAACGACGATGCCCAGACCCTTGGCCAGCTGAGCCGCACGGGTGGACTGAATAAAGCCGAGGAGCTTAAATATAATATAACTTACGATGAGTATATCTACTACATCGCTGAAGCCCATACCTCTTATTAAACTGGGTAAATATTGAGCCATGTTTACTCCATAATTCCGAATTTATGTAATAGTACGAAGAACTGTCCGGCTGACCCGGTCTTTGACCCCACACTTGCCTTTACCGGGATTTTCCCGAGGACTTACTTCTAAGCTATGCCATGATCACCGGGGATCTCTGCCGCCGGCTTACGTGGATCCTTTTGCCCATAGCTGGCCTGGACTTTCAACCGCAGACCCGGACAACTCTTTCGCACCTTAAATTATAACATAAAATCCGTGCTGTTAAATACGGAAATAATGTCCTCTTCGTCCAGTTCTTCCGCTTTCTTGTAACCGCTGCTGGACGCAAAGCAAAGGAGCGCAACTTTTTCTGCACCACCGTCCAGAAGAACTCTCGCACAGGCATCTGCAGTGCTGCCGGTGGTACACACGTCGTCCACGAGGCAGATGAACCTGCCTTTAATCTTTTCCTTACCGGTTTCCGGGATTGCAAAGGAGTTCTGCAGCATGGACCTTCTGGTTTTGCCATCCGCCATGCGCATGGATGCGGTGGCTTCAGTCTTGATTATTGCCCCTTTGACCCAATCCACGCCGGAAGCTCTGGAAATCTCTTTTGCAAGGAGCTCCGCCTGGTTGTAGCCTCTCTTAAGCTGCTTGGAACGGTGAGACGGAACAGCCGCCAGGAAATCCGGCAGTTCTTCTTCCATTAACATGCGCTCCGCCATCATAAGACCCACATTTCCTGCGATGTAGCCTTTGCCGCCCTGCTTTAAGCCGTTCATGATCTGCCTTGCGTAAAAGCCGTAGCGCACGCAGGGCCAGACATCGCAGAAAGCAAATTCATCTATATAGGAAGAAAACGGATTCTTAAACGTCCAGGGCATCTTTTCGCGGCAGACCGGGCAGAGCCCGTGGGCTTCGTAGCCATGCATTGTGTCCCCGCAGCAGATGCAGTATATATTTTCAGGAAAGACGGCATTAAGCAGCGTCTTTCCTGATTCTCTTAAAATATTATTCATTGTTGAAACCCCACAGTCTCGTGCGTCTGGATGCGCGGGCGGAATACCTTGCGGTTATGGAGTTGCTGTCCACCATTCCGTTGCAGGCGCGGCTCATCCCGACGAGAACGGCGCCCTGCTTAGCTCTCGTAACAGCAGTGTAGAGCAGGTTCCTGGTCGCGAGCATTGGAGCAAACCTTGCGATGGGCATAACAACTACAGGGAATTCCGAGCCCTGGCTCTTGTGGACCGTCATGGCGAAAGCCGTTTCGATTTCGTCCAGATTGGAATAATCGTAAGTCGCCAGTTTGTCGCCGTCGTAAAGCACGGATACCGTACCTTCCGAATTATCCACCGACTGAATTATTCCCAGGTCTCCGTTAAAAACGCCCTGGCCGGTCGTAAAATCTTTAAGATATCTCCATTCCAGCTCGTAGTCGTTCTTATTCTGCATAACCTTGTCGCCTTCCCGGTATATGCGCTCACCGAACTGCTTTTCTCGCTTTCCTTCTGCCGGCGGGTTGAGCACGGCCTGGAGCATCTTGTTGAGTTTGATGCTGCCCAGAATGCCTTTCTTTGTAGGTGTAAGAACCTGGATATCCTGCTTTGGGTCACAGTTTTTATAGAAAGCCGGAAGTCTCCTTGCGAGAAGATCCTTAATTGTTTCCTGAATTTCCTTTTCTTTTACCCTTTCCAGGAAGAAAAAGTCCTTATCCTTTTCGTTAAAGCTGGGATATTCGCCTTTGTTAATCCTGTGGGCGTTGACCACAATCATGCTCTCCGCAGCCTGGCGGAAAATGTCCGTAAGGCGCACGGTATGCACGGTTTCGCTGGAAATAATGTCGCGGAGCACATTGCCTGC
>JAKSSQ010000013.1 GCA_024403005.1 Clostridia bacterium
CTATACTCTCGTAACAGGCCCGGCAAAGCCGGAAGAGTACGGTTTTGATCCTGCAGACCCCAAAGTTTATTATGCCGGCAACTGCGCCATGAAGGCCTCCGGCCGGCCCATGAAGACTGAAGCTGGAGACCTGCCGGAATACGCAGAATCCGGCTGTCCACCCCTTGTTCTTGACAGGCTTGTTAAAAAATGAATTAGGAATACGATAGAATTGAAACAAAAGAAGAGGCATCTGCCTCTTCTTTATTTTCCGCTCATAAGCGCTTCCAGCGCAGCCATTTCTTCTTCTGTTAAATCTCTGTAGCAGCCTTCGGCAAGGTTTTCGTCCAGCTTCAGCGGCCCGAAATCGGATCTGTGGAGCTTAAGAACCGGGGTTCCGACAGCTTCAAACATCCTCTTAACCTGGTGATATCTGCCTTCCGTAAGGGTAATTGCAACGTGCTGCGGGTTTTCTGTGTCTTTAATCTCCACCTTGGCCGGCAGCGTCGGCTTTTCGTCTCCGATGTCTATACCGGTTTCCAGCAGTTTAATATCCGTATCCGTAAGGATTCCGTCGATTAAAACCTGGTAAGTCTTGGGCACGTGGTGCTTCGGGCTTAACATGCGGTGGTTCAGAGCGCCGTCGTTGGTTATAAGCAGGATGCCGGTAGTGTCTTTATCCAGCCTTCCTACAGCTGCCAGATCCACGCGTTTGTCTTCCATAATGTCGAAGACTGTTTTGGAGAACTTGTCGTCGTTAGCGGTAATAACGCCGGCCGGTTTGTTCAGCATGTAATAAACCAGCGGTCTCGCGTCGATAACCACGCCGTCCAGGGAGATTTCGTCGCTGAGTGGGTCACACTTTTCGTCGGAAGTCTTGCAGATGACCCCATTAATGGCGATTCTGCCTCGCTTAGCCGCAGTTCTGCCGTCGTTTCTGCTGAGCAGCCCCAGATTGGAGAGGACCTTGTCTACTCTAACTTTTTTAACCGAATTTTTATGCATTAAAGGTTTCCTTGCCTTTCTTTTGTCGTAATTTACTTACCTAATTATACAACAACACTTCCCCAAAATGTGCTTGATTCAAAATTAAAGTGGCTCGTTTCCCCGGGTTGGTGGTATAATATTATATATGCTTCGGTCCGCCGGGGCGTATTTTACTTATTTTAAAGCAGAGGAAAAACGTGTATAAATTCGATTCAATTATAAAATACAGTGAAATTGATAATGCAAGCAGAGTCTCTATGAGCGCTCTGATTAACTATTTTCAGGATGCTGCAACACTGGACGGTGAATCCTGCGGCATCGGACTTAAATATCTTACGGAACACCATCTGGCCTGGCTCCTTTCCTACTGGCAGATAGTCTTTGACAAAGTGCCAATGTACAACCAGCACGTGGAAATTGAAACTATTCCTTTCGAAATGAAGGGGCCATTCGGCCATAGAAACTTCCTGATCAGGGACGAACAGGGCGAAATTCTTGTGAGAGCTTACTCCCTCTGGACCCTTACGGATATGGCTGCAGGCAGAGCTTTCAGAGTAAATTCCGACATAGCAGATGCCTATATTTACGGTCCTAAAGTAGAAATGGATTACGAGCCCAGAAAGGTAAAGATTCCCGAAGGCGGCGAAAAGATGGATTCTTTCCGCGTAGGCCTCCACATGCTTGACACCAATCAGCACGTAAATAACGCGCAGTATATAAATATTGCACAGAATTACCTTCCTAAGGGCTTTGAAATCGGTCAGATGAGGGTAGAATACAAGGCTCAGGCTAAATTTGGAGACGTTATGGTTCCCAGACTTGTCGAATACGGTGACCGCTATGCAATAGTTCTGGAAGACGAAAACGGCAGCGAATACGCAGCTGTGGAATTCCTCAGAAAGTAGTCGGAAAGGGTGTGTAATCAATTGATTACGTGGGCGCCCGCCGCAAAGCCGCCATATAAAAACTAATAAAAGCATAAAGAAACGCGAGGCTTCTGGCCTCGCGTTTATGTCTTATTCTAAGCTTTTCTAGCTATGCGATTTCGAAGAACTTCTTTGCCTTTGCAAGCATTTCTACAGCTTCAGCTGTTTCGTAAACTTCGAAGATGAATGCGTGGATTAATTTGTGGCTAATGCAGCACTTAACTTCGATGCCTTTGTCTGCCATTTCCTTAGCAGCGCGGATGTTGTCGGATACGAAGATTTCCATGTCGTCTGCGCAGAAAAATGTCTTGGGCAGGCCTGCCAGATCTCCGTAAACAGGGGAGATTTCAGGCTGCATTCTGTCTTCTTCGTCAGTGTAGTTGTCTGCGAAGCCCTTAAGATCGAAACCTGCGAATTCGGGGTCGATTTCGATATTATATCTGTAGGAAGCACCTGTATAAGCCATGTCCAGAGCACCGGAAGAGCAGAGGAGGCCGCCGGGCAGCTTCTTTCCCTTTCTCTTGAGTCTTAAAGCCAGAGCCATAATGTAGTTTCCTCCGGCGGATTCACCTGCGAGAATAATCTTCTCGGGAGCGATTCCGATATTTTCAGTAATGTAATCCCATGCGTTTTCTACATCGTCCAGACCTGCGGGGTACTTGTTTTCGGGAACTACTCTGTACTTGCTGCAGTAGGTGGGCAGACCGAGATTGAGAGCCAGAGTAATTGCGTTCTGTCTGTTCCACTGTTCGTTGCCGCGCATGAATCCGCCGCCGTGTACGTAGAATACTACTCTGTCGTCTGCCGGCTTTTCGTCGGGATAATATGCGTGGATTCCGATGTCTTCAGCTGTTGTAATGTCTTCTCTTGTCCAGCCTTCGGGTGTTGCATCCTTGTAGTAGGGGATTTCAAAACCGGGAACCATAGGGTAATCTGCACCCTTATCCATAGCTTCCTTAATTGCTGCGAGAGTTTCGGGAAGAGGTTCCTTGTTTACGTATTCAAGCCAGGATTCACCCTTGTACTTTTCGTATTCTTCCAGGAAAGATGCATAATTTTCTGTCTGGTACTTCATAGCTTTCTTCGCAGTTGCTCTGCGACTCCTTTTCGTAAATGTCTTAAATATGTTGATGTAATCAAATGATTACAATTTTGTCGTCCACTTGCTGCAGTCCCAGATATCCGTTGCCAGGCCTTGATAGAATTCGGGTTCGTGGCAAACCATGAGGATGCTGCCTTTGTATTCCTTTAAAGCTCTCTTGAGTTCGTCCTTTGCATCCTGGTCCAGGTGGTTGGTGGGTTCATCCAGAAGCAGCAGGTTCGTTTCTCTGTTTATGAGCTTGCAGAGCCTTACCTTGGCCTGTTCGCCGCCGGAAAGAACTCTTACCTGGCTTTCGATATGTTTGGACGTGAGGCCGCACTTTGCAAGCATTGCACGGATTTCAGCCTGGTTTCTGGACTGGAATTCCTTCCAGATTTCCTCGATGCAGGTATTTCTGTTGTCCTGGTCGGATTCCTGCTCGAAGTAGCCGATTTCCATGTAATATCCCTGCTCTACATCGCCGGAAATGGGCGGAATAAGCCCCAGCAGAGACTTAAGCAGAGTCGTTTTACCTATGCCGTTTGCACCGGTCATTACGATTTTCTGGCCCTTTTCCATGGTTAAATTGAGGGGAGATGACAGTGGTTCATCGTAGCCGATAACCAGGTCGTGGGTCTGGAAAATGTATCTGGAAGTAGCCCTTGCGTTAAGGAAATTGAACTCCGGCTTGGGTTTTTCCTGGGCCAGCTCGATAAGCTCCATGGAATCCAGCTTCTTCTGGCGGGACATGGCCATGTTTCTTGTGGCGATTCTGGCCTTGTTTCTTGCAACGAAGTCCTTAAGATCCGCAATTTCAGCCTGCTGCCTGTTGTATGCAGCTTCCAGCTGAGCTTTCTTCATCTCGTAAACTTCCATGAACTTATCGTAGTTGCCCACATAGCGGTTCAGCTGTCTGTTGTCCATGTGGTAGATAAGGTTAACTACGCTGTTGAGGAATGGGATGTCGTGGGATATAAGGATAAACGCGTTTTCGTAGTCGTTTAAGTATCGCTTGAGCCACTCAATGTGGGCTTCGTCCAGGTAGTTGGTGGGTTCATCCAGAAGAAGGATGTCGGGCTTTTCCAGAAGCAGCTTAGCCATTAAAACCTTGGTTCTCTGGCCGCCGGAAAGGTCTGCAACGTCTCTTTCCAGGCCCAGATCCATAATGCCCAGAGCTCTTGCAACTTCGTCGACCTTGGCGTCGATCATGTAGAAGTCGTGCATGGTAAGCAGGTCCTGCAGCACGCCGGCTTCGTCCATCATTTCGGTCATTTTGTCCGGATCTGCATCGCCCATGGTTTCGTAGAGCTGGTTCATCTGGGCTTCCATTTCGTAAAGCCAGCTGAAAGCTCCGTTGAGTACGTCGCGGATGGTCATGCCTTTCTGCAGGGCAGTGTGCTGGTCCAGGTAGCCTACGCGGACTCTCTTAGCCCATTCGATCTTGCCTTCATCCGGCATAAGTTTGCCTGTAATTATGCTCATAAATGTGGACTTTCCTTCGCCGTTGGCTCCGATGAGGCCGATGTGTTCACCTGCGAGCAGTCTGAAGGATACATCCTCGAAAATCGCTCTGTCGCCGAAGCCGTGGGAAAGGTGTTCAACGTTTAAAATACTCATAAATTCTCCAAACTCAAATATTTGCTATTGCTTAATCGTCTAACAATTATATCATATAAGTGTAAGTTTTTGAGAAACGGGAGACTTGGATATGAAGAAAAAACTTTTAAGCTTAATACTCGCCGCATCCATGGTTCTCGGCGGAAGCTCCTTTGCTTTTGCTGCGGACATTACAAGAGGCGATGCGGTTGAACGAATCATAAAAGCTGCAGACGATTACAATGCAGACGTTAAGAAATCCGATATTATTATCGGCTATGGAGACGGTAAGCTCCACGAAGAGGACAAGGCGACTCTTGCCCAGATCCTTATAATGATCCGCAATGGGTTCAAAACCCTTCCTCAGCTGGATAATTACACCTCCAGCCTCGTGTTACCTGAAGGCAGCGCTTACAACGCTCCGGTCTGGGCAGAAGAAATTCTTAAAGAGCCCCTTGCCCTTGGAATTGCTGAAGGCGACTTAAGCGCAGCTGTTTCAGAAGAGGATATGGACTTGATGCTCAGCAGAGTTTATGCGCTCTGTGGTTCAAACCTTAAGGACGATTTTTATGCGAATGTAAACAAGAAAGCTCTTGCGGAACTTGAGTTCATGCCCGGCTTTTCCAATACCGGCACATTAGCTCAGATGACCGTAGCCGGCAATAGAGCCGTAGACGAAATGCTGAAGGAAATCGCCTCCGGAACCTACGAAAAAGGCACTATGGAGCAGCAGATTGCGGATTATTACAACACTATTATGGATGTTGAATCCCAGCAGAAGGAAGGCATTGCGCCCATTAAAAAGTATCTCGATATGATATACAATGCAGACAGCACAGCAGACCTGATGGCTGCCCGCAAGACATGTTTCGACGAACGGGGCTCCGATCTTTATGTTTACACATATCTGGTAAACGATGATTACGACAACAGCCGCTACGTTGTTGTTATTGATGCCATGTCACCCAAATTCCCGGAAGATTATTACGGAGAGGGCAGCCCTGTAGAAGAAGCTTACAGGGAATATTTAAATAAGATATTTGTATTCTGTGGCAGAACGGAAGAACAGGCTGCAGAAGAAGCGAATGCGGTTATAGCTTTCGAAACTGAACTTGCTGCAAACTCTTATTCCACCGAAGAACTGGGTTCTCTCGAAAACGTCCTTAATTACTACACCGTCGATGAACTGGACGGCATGCTGGAAAATCTGGATGTTAAGAAACTTCTTGCTGACGCCGGATACAAAGATGATATCGATACTATACGTTCATACGATCCTATGAGCCTGCAGTATATGGATTCCATGTTCTGCGAAGATATTTTGCCTGTACTGAAGAGCATTGCTGTTGTATCGCTTTTCAATAATTACGGTGAATGCCTTGGCAATATACCCCGCGACGCCGCAACAGAGCTTAACAATGTTCTCTATGGTGTTGAAACCGGTGTTTCGGACGAAGAGAGAGCTGTATCTCAGATTAAACAATTCATGACTGATTATACAAGCAAGCTTTACTGCGAAAAGTATTTCTCTGAAGCTGCAAAGGCCGACGTGACCGCAATGATCGAGGATATTATCGCAGCCTACAGAAGCATGCTCGAGAATCAGCCCTGGATGCAGCCTGAAACAAAGGCTATGGCTATTAAGAAGCTGGACAACATTGTAATAAATGTCGGTTATCCCGAAAAATGGGAAGACGATCTGGTTGGAGTAGATATTAAATCCATAGAAGAGGGTGGCACATATTTCTCCAATACTGCTGCAATAAATTCGCATATAATGTCCATCCAGCCCGGTTATCTGGAAGCAGGTCCTGCCAGAGACGATTGGTATATGCCTCCTTACGAAGTTAATGCCTGCTACATTCCCACAGCAAACTGCATAACTTTCCCCGCGGGAATTCTGCAGAAGCCTATGTACGACATAAACGCGCCCTACGAAGAAAAACTGGGCACGATTGGCTATGTTATAGCCCATGAAATTTCTCACGCTTTCGACGACAATGGTTCTTCATACGATGAAACCGGTAATCTGAACGATTGGTGGACAGAAGAAGACTTTGCAACTTTTGAAGCTCTGTGCGAAAAGATGGCCGCTTTCTACGATGGAAAGGAAACTGTCTTCGGTGTTCAGATTAACGGATATTTCACCCTGAGCGAAAACGTTGCAGACAACGGAGCAATCCAGTGCCTTACAGGTATCGTAAAGAGCCGCGGCGGCGATCTCGATACGTTCTTCAGAAGTGCTGCAGCATCCTGGCTGTTCAAGATAAGCCGCAATGCAGCTGAACTGCGCAGAATGACAGACCCCCATTCTCCCGCAAAGCTCAGAATAAACCGCACTTTCCAGAACATCGATGCATTCTACGAGGTTTACGACATTAAAGAAGGCGACGCAATGTACGTTGCACCGGAAGACAGAGTCCGCATCTGGTAGCAGCCGGGGCGTGACCCACTCAAGTATAAAAAATTCCGAATACCTGGCGGTATTCGGAATTTTGTTATGCTTTGAGAGGCGTTAATTGATAATCTGCTTATATCTCTTAACTTTGCCTGTGGTTGTCTTTTCCATAGGTTCTTCTGTGAGTTCGAAGCGCTGGATTCGCTTGTAATCCGGCAGCTGCTGGCTTATGCTGTCCAGGTCTGCCTTAACGCGCTTATTCATTTCTTCGTCGGAAGCAATACCGTTTTCTTCGAACCAGCTGCGGCTGTAGACGATCTTTGCGGCCAGGATTGGGTCACTGTAATCGCCGTTGTTGGGGGCGCCGTAGACCATGTTTTCCAGTGCGTAGGGCAGTTCCTTAATGAGTTCTTCCACTTCTTCCGGATA
Organism: Clostridia bacterium; assembly: GCA_024403005.1. Taxonomy (GTDB): domain Bacteria; phylum Bacillota; class Clostridia; order Peptostreptococcales; family Anaerovoracaceae; genus RUG11894. The sequence goes on from JAKSSQ010000013.1 coordinate 7,397, forward strand.
GATGTTCTTGCCGTTCTTGAAGACGATAACGTTCTTTGCGCGGCCGCGGACGTAGATAAATCCGTCCTTGTCGGTGCTTACCAGGTCTCCTGTGTGGAGCCAGCCGTCTGTCATAATTTCTGCGGTTGCTTCGGGGTCTTCGTAGTAGCCGAGCATTACGCAGGGGCTCTTTGTTACGAGTTCGCCGATGCCTTCTTCGTTGCAGTCCCAGATTTCAGCTTCCACGCCGGGCATGATGCCGCCGATGGAGCCGGGGCGCTTGAAGTCTGTTGTTTCTGCGGTAACTACCGGAGCGGTTTCCGTGAGGCCGTAGCCCTGGAGAATGTCGATGCCGATATCGTCCAGACCCTTTGCAACTGTGGGGTTCAGGGGAGATGCTCCGCTGATTATAATTCTTGTACCACCCAGCTGATCTAAGATGTCCTTAAAGAGCTTTCTGCGCTTATCTATGCCGATTTTTCTCAGCAGTGAGGAAATCTTAAGGCCTTTCTGGAAAGTCTTCTCTTTGCCCTGTTTTTTGACTCCTGCGAGTACCTTCTTATAGATGGATTCAACCAGGAGAGGTACGCCTACGAATACTGTAACCTTGTATTCGGTAAGGTTCTGCTGTACGTACTTAAGGCCGTCGCAGTAGCAGGTAGACATGCCGATGCAGATTGCGAGCATCTGTCCTGTTGCGCTGAAGGAATGGTGGTAGGGCAGGAATGCCATGTAGCAGTCGCCTCTGCGCAGGTCCTCGGAAAGGAGCATCGCATAAACGTTGTAAGTAATGTTGTACTGGGAAAGCATAACTGCTTTTGCAAGTCCGGAAGTTCCGGATGTGAACAAAAGCACGGAGAGGGCGTCCTTATCGATGGGAAGCTCGTCGAAAGCTTTCTTTTCTTCCTCCGGTGCAGCGTAGCCGTCGGCCATGATCTTCTGCATGTCTTCGAAACTTTCTGCTTCGCTCATGGAGATCCAGACGGATACGTTGGTCTTGGCTTCGGAGCGCATTTTTTCAGCGAAATCCGTAAGATCCTTGTCAAAAAGCAGCACGTCTGCCTTGGATTTAATTAAAGAAGCTTCCAGCTCTTCGTAGGGAAGGCCTCTGTCCAGAGGAATAATAATGCCGAGTCCGAACTGGGGAGCCAGGTAGCCGACCATCCATGTGTAGCTGTTCTTTCCGATAACGGCAAATCTCTTGCCTTTGAGACCCATTCTCATAAGGCCCAGGCCGTAAGCCTTTATGTCGTCTCTGAATTCGGGATAATATACTTCCCTGTACACGGCAGGTTCGGTCTTTGTAGCCCTCTTGAGCTTGATTTTAAAAGCTATAAGCTCTGCATTTACTTCAGCTGTGTGATTAATGAGCTGGCGCATGTCTTCTGCGAGGAAGACTTCTCTGTAGCTCTTAAGATGGGCAAGCTTTGTAATCTTATTTCCCTGTTCCATAGCAATTTTCCTGTCTGTATAACAAAATAATAATTAACCAATTATATTATAACACATAACTGATTCTGCACAACTAATTTGGAATAGGTTAATTTATGCGTCTACTTCTTCGTAGATGTCGTCTGCAGCTCTTCTCGGACCGTCGTGGTCGAAGGTTCCTTCTGCGCCGCACTTGGGGCACTTGCCGAAATCCTCACCGAATTCCTGCATTCTGTCCAGTTCATACTTAAATTTATGTCCGCATTTCGGGCATGTATAACACATCATCTGAGGTCCCCAGGTCATGGTATACTCCTTTCGGTTTTAGAGAAAAATGTATTGGTTCACGCCGGAAAACGGCCTGTGAACACAATAATTATACTATAAAGCCGGGGCCTTATAAAGACTCCGGCTTTACGTTTCCTTTAGTATTGTGGTGTATTTTAAAGGAAGGTTATGTGGATTGCAAATTAGAATGCTACTGTCCAGGGTACGATGGAGGGTACTACTGCGTAACCAACCATAACTACGATGAACCAGAAGAGGCATACGAATGCGCACATACCCCAAGCATCCTTCAGCTTCATCTTAACTACAGCGAGCATGGGGATGAGGTAGAGGGGCTGGAGGAGGTTTGTGCATTCATCGCCGTAAACGAATGCGTTGATAACGTCGATCTTGTTTGCGCCGAGTGCTTCAGCAGCCTGCATGAGCAGGGGTCCCTGAACTACCAGCTGACCGCCCTGAGAGGGGATAAACAGGTTTACGATGCAAGCAGAGATGAAGGACCAGATGGGCAGTGTAGCAGCTGTAGCGATGGATACGATACCGGATACGATGATTGTAGCCAGACCGGAGGACTGCATGATGCCCATGATTCCGCCGTAGAACGGGAACTGTACGATGATTTCGCAAGCGAGAGTCATGTTAGACTTGTAAGCTTCGATGAAAGCTCTCGGTGTCTTGTACAGGAAGCAGTTTGCGATAAGGAATACGAAGATGATGAAGTTCATGGACAGAGTCTTCATGAAGCCCTTTGTTGCGAAGGAGTTAACGATAACGATTAATCCTGCAAGGCCGATGAGGTACATGAAAATCTTTCCGCCGTTCATCTTGTCAGCGAGTGTATCTCTGGATGTTACGTCGAAGTTGGGGTCTTCTTCGTCGAGTGCTGGGTGCAGTTCAACGATTTCGCTCTTCGGAGGTCTTGTAACGATAGCGATGATTACGAGGATTACAGCGAATACAGACCAGATAATAACGTTATGCGGGTTGTAAACGGAGATGTCCTGTGTAACAACGTTGCCGCCGAAGTATTCAGCCATGTAGTTGCCTTCTGTAGCGAGAAGCGCATATACGGAAGCTGTCGGTCCAAGGCACTGGCCGAATACCATGCATGTGTAGATTACAGCAAGCATGAGGGGGAAGTGCATTCCCTTTACGTTCTTAGCCAGGTACATAGCGAAGAGAGCACCAACTACTGTGCAGAATGCCCAGTTAATGAAGGATGTTACGAAACCGAAGATTGTGAGCATGATCATTGCTACAACGGGGTTGCCAGCCTTAGCAGCCAGCTTGTTCATAACCTTCTTAACCTGGGGTGCCTTAGCGCATGTAGCGCATGTGATGGTCATGATACCCATCTGGAATGCGAATGCATTCTGAGTCCACAGACCGTCGAACCAATAGTTGCAAAGTGTGATGGGGTTAGTCTTAGTAAGTACGAGTGCGAGTACGTATACTAAGAATGTCAGGATCAGACAGAATACCAGTGAGTCGGGGATAATCTTGTCTGCAGCGTACTGGAACTTCTTGGAAAATCTCCAAAGAAGGGATCCCTTAGATTCGCTCTTAGAGTTCATTATACTTCTCCTTTAAAAAATAAATAATTGCTATATAAACTTAATTGTTTATCGTAGTTAATTAATAATCGGAGTGACCCAATTATTACTTGAGGCCGAGGATTTCTCTGGCTTCGTCAGGTGTTGCAGCCTGGCAGCCGAATTCTTCGATAACTCTCTTAGCTCTTTCAACGAACTGTCTGTTGGATTCAGCGAGAACGCCCTTGGAGTACATAACGTTGTCTTCCATACCAACACGGATGTGGCCGCCCATAGCGATACCAGCATACATAACTTCCATTGCGGAGTGGCCTACGCCGAAGCAGGACCATGTGAAGTTGTCCTTACCAACGAGAGCTTCTGCTGTTTCCTTCATGAATACCAGGTTCTTTGTGTTGCCGGGGATTCCGTTAGCGCAGCCCATGCAGAATTGGAAGTGAACGGGTGTCTTGAGGATGCCCTTCTTGATGTAGTATGCAGCGTTGCCGATCATACCGGGGTCGAAAGCTTCGATTTCGGGCTTTGTGTTTGTTTCCTGGAAGAGCTTACCGCAGTCTTCGAGGAACTTGGGGCTGTTGATGAACAGAGCTGTGTTGAGCCAGTTCATGGAACCGCAGTCATAGGAAGCCATTTCGGGCTTGAGTTCCTTAACGTGCAGAACTCTTGTTTCATCTGTAGCGTAGATGTCGCCGGATGTTGTCATGTTAACGATGATGTCGCATTCGGGGTGGTTCTTCTGGAGCAGTTCAACTGTTTCTCTGAACTTGTTGTGATCCATTGTACCGTTGCCGTTGTCGTCTCTCATGTGGATGTGAGCGATAGCAGCGCCAGCTTTCCAGCAATCGTAGATGTCTTCGGAAATTTCAGCCGGAGTCATGGGTACGTTGGGGTTGTTTTCCTTCTTGGGCCAAGCGCCTGTTGTAGCAACAGTGATGATGCGCTTATTCTTTAAATCTGCCATTTTTGAAAATCCTTTCTCTAAAGTATATATAATTGCTAATTATTAACTACTTGTTGAAGAGCATCTTTACCAGGTATTCGTTGAGGTCAGCGCTTACCTGAGCCTTGGATTCGTCAGTCCACTTGTAGAAGCCTTCGTTGGACTTGAAGCCCATCTTGCCTTCTTCCAGCATCTTGTTGATGAGGGGAGATGTCTTGTGGGAGTCTTCGATGTAGTTGAGAACATAGTTGTGGATGTTAGCTGTGAGGTCTGTACCTACCAGGTCGGAGTTTTCCAGAGGTGCCAGCTGGGGCAGTCTGAGACCGAAGGAGTTCTTAACAGCCATATCTACTGTAGCAGCGTCTGCGATACCGTTTTCTACGATGGAGATAGCTTCTCTCCAGAGAGCGTGCTGCATTCTGTTAGCGATGAATCCGGGAACGTCCTTGTTGCAGAGAGCGGGCTTCTTGCCTACGCCTGCCATGAATTCCATAACTGCCTGAGCTGTTTCGTCGGATGTAGCATCTGTCTTAACAACTTCTACCAGGGGAATGAGGTGACCGGGGTTCCAGAAGTGTGTTCCTACGAATCTTTCTCTGTGTGTGAGGTCTCTGGAGATTTCAGAGGGGCTCATAACGGAGGAGTTTGTGCAGAAGATGCAGTCGGGTCTGCAGATAGCTTCCAGCTTAGCGAATGTTTCTCTCTTGAGATCCATGTTTTCGAATACAGCTTCGATAACGAGGTCGCAGTTTCTAACTGCTTCGCAGTCCATTTCGCTTGTGAAGTGGATTCTGGAGAGTCTTTCTGCCAGTTCTTCTTCGCTGAGGATTCCCTTGTCTACGAGAGCCTTTGTGCTTGTTCTGATGCCGCCTTCAACATCTACTGCTTCTGCAGGTCTGATGTCGTAAACTGTTACTTCGTATTCCTTATTGGAGGATACAACGAAAGCGATGTTCTTTCCCATGAGGCCGCCGCCTGCGATGAGTACGTTCTTAATGTTAGCCATTTTCTAAATATATCCTTTCATTAAAACACTATTAATGATTCTAACTGCAGAACTAATAATGCAAGAATCGTGCCAACGCACGAAAAAATCCCTCCGCTCCTTGAAATTTCAAGGATAGAAGGGATTATTCTGCACATATCGAGTTTTGTGGTAAATTTGCAACGTTGTTGCTTTAACGCAACAATTATTGTTGTTAAAGTGCAACACTCAGGCGTTCTGCGCTAGTTTTCCAGCTTTTTAAGCTTTCTGTAAAGGGCTGTACGGTCTATGCCCAGCTTCTGAGATGTTTTCGTCATTGACCCGCCGCATTCCTTAAGAGTTTTTTCGATATAGGCTTTTTCCATATCGTTAACGAATTCTTTAAGGCTGCCGTATTCCTTTTTGGATGAAGCCAATTCTGCTTCGTACGGGTTTTCCTGAAGTCTGAACGTAGGCATAGGCGTGAATTCCAGGTCGTCGCCGTAGGATACCACGAAAATACGCTCTATAACGTTTCTGAGTTCGCGGATGTTTCCGGGCCAGTTGTGCTTGAGCATGGATTCTCTCGTTACTTCGCTTAAATACTTGTGAGATCCGTTCTTTCTGTTCATTTCCGCCAGGAAATGCTCTGCCAGGGGCATAATGTCGTCTTTTCTGTCCCTTAAAGGGGGCAGCTGAACCGTAAATACGGATAATCTGTAGTAAAGATCTTCTCTGAATTTATGTTCGTGAACCATATTGTCCAGATTTGCGTTTGTTGCGCAGATAATACGGACATCTACAGGAATGCTCTTGACTCCGCCGACTTTTCTTATTGCTTTATCTTCTATTGCGTTCAGCAGCTTGGACTGCAGCCCCAGGGGCATTTCTCCGATTTCATCAAGGAAGAGGGTGCCGCCGTCTGCAGCTTCGAAGAGCCCGATTTTACCTTTTGAAAGGGCTCCTGTAAACGCACCTGCTTCGTAGCCGAAAAGTTCCGATTCCAGCAGAGGCTCCGGAATAGCTGCACAGTTAATGGATATGAAAGCGTTGTTCTTGCGGTCTGAATGGGCATGTATGTATCTGGCCATAAGGTCTTTGCCCGTGCCGGATTCTCCTACTATTACAATGCTGGAAAGAGTGGGGGAGATTATATCCAGATTGTATCTTACCTGTTTCATCTGCATGCTTTCGCAGATTATGTTTACGTTCTGGCTGCTTCTGAGGTTGTCCAGCTCTCGTCTGAGTCTTTCCGCGATTTCGTGCTCCTGGGAAAGGATGGTATCCCAGTCTTTTGAATGCTCCGGAGACATATTAGCCGTTATAACCATGCGTACATCGCCTTTTTCGTCCAGGATGGGCACGGATTTTGATACGTTGGAATCCTTCCTGTCCGGGAAAAGTCTGGCTGCGAAAGGTCTTTTCGTCTGGATAGCTTTCCTGGTGGTGGACTGGCCGTAAAGGCCTTCAGATACCATGGAATCTACGTTTCTTCCTATAAGCTTCTCCGGGGTGGAGTTTAGACGCTCAGCGCCGATTTTATTTACAAATATAACATTGCCTTCGCCATCGGTGACGAAAATGGATTCGCTGTAGTAATCGCTGATGGCGTTCAGGATATCCTGAACAATATTCTCTGTGTGACTCAATCAATTATTCCTCAAGTTTATATATTAATGTATAACTTCCGATACATTGTATCAAAACTGTTGCAATATTGCCACAATTATCTAATATGCTGAAAAAGGTATTGCCCCGGGGGATATTTGTATGTATACTGTGAAGGCTGTACAAGTTTATTTATACAGTAAATTTTGGATGGTGCCTGAAACACTGACACATGAAGGCATCTTTAAGCTGGATTTCCGGCGCATAGACCAAAGGCGAGAAAGCGTTCTCGCTCAGCACCGCACGACCGAGTAAGGCGGTAATAGCTGAAACAAACCGTGGTTCCCGCGGCACGCGCGGGGGTACCGTAATGGAGCTGATAATTCTAAAATGATTAAAATCGAATACTTTAAGGCTAATGCGGGCATGAGGAAGTCCGCTTTGACATCCGTTTGTGTTGGGATGTCTGAAATCGACCAGGCCTTGGTAATTAATAGCAAATGTGTTGGTAGCTCAGTGCAGTGCACGGGGCTATTTTGTGTTTCTTAGGAGGTTTTTTGCATGAGCATGATTGAAATCAAACATTTAAGAAAAGAATACGATAACGTAACACCTCTTGAGGACATTAACGTTTCCATAAATAAGGGGGATATTATTTCCATTATCGGACCTTCCGGTACAGGTAAATCCACCCTTCTGCGCTGCATTAACATGCTGGAAACACCTACATCCGGAAGCATTATCGTAGACGGACAGGACATTACAGCACCCGGATGCGACATTAACGAAGTAAGAAAGAAGATGGGCATGGTATTCCAGTCCTTCAACTTATTTGGTCACCTTACCGTTATTGAAAACATCATGAACCCCCAGATTACACTTCTGGGCAGAGGCCGCCAGGAAGCTTACGACAAGGCTATGGATCTGCTGAACACAGTAGGTCTGTGGTCCAAGGCTTTAAACTATCCCGACGAACTTTCCGGCGGACAGCAGCAGAGAATTGCCATCGCAAGAGCTCTTGCAATGGACCCCGAAATTATTCTTTTCGATGAACCCACTTCCGCTCTTGACCCCAGCATGATCGGCGAAGTACAGTCCGTAATCCGCATGCTTGCAAAGACCGGCCGCACCATGATGATCGTTACTCACGAAATGGATTTCGCACGCAAGATTTCCAACAGAATCTTCTTCATGTGCGACGGCGGCATCTACGAAGACGGCACACCCAAGCAGATCTTCGAACAGCCCAGAAAGGAAAAGACCAAGAGGTTCATCCACAGACTTTCTTCCCTTACATATCATGTGGAGAACGAAGACTACGACTTCGAATCCATGTACGACGAATTCCAGTCCTACGCAGAAAAGCTGCTTATTGAAAACGAACGTGTTTCCAAGGTTCAGCTTGCCATCGAAGAAATCTGCGTAAACAACCTGCTGCAGAGAGAAGGCGTGGACCACGACGTACTCATCGGAATCGACTACTCCGAAAAGAAGGACGTTCTCACACTTCGCGTACGCTACAAGGGCGACCATTTCGACGTATCCAACTACGACAGCCCCCTGTTCCAGGATGTACTTGCAGAAAGCACTACAGTAATGGAAGACGAAACCTTCCCTGCAGAAGAACCTACAGCAGAAAATCCCTTCGCTGCTTACAACAACAAGATTACTATCAGACTGAGATGGGAGGAAATGTAGCATGAAAAACAGAAGAAGATCATTAACTGCAATCTGTGCAGTACTGCTCCTTTCCATGATTCTGTCCTGCGCATCCGTATTCGCAGCAACGATCGAAGAAATTTCAACAATCGCAGATCTGGACAATACAAAGCTGGGCGTACAGACCGGCGTTCTGTACGAAGACCACATCAAGGACGATATCGAAGGAGAAGAATGGTTCTATTATAAGATGCCCAACGATATGATCCTGGCCCTTAAATCCAACAAGATCGACGCTTATTTAATCGAAGAAGTAGGTTACTATGCTCAGCACTACGAGCACCCCGAACTTGCAAGACTGGACGAGCTTGCAGGCACTCAGCC
>JAKSSQ010000130.1 GCA_024403005.1 Clostridia bacterium
ATGAAGTGTACCCGTCCCCGGAGTTGTTGTATAATGGAGTTATGAAGAAGTTTTTAATTGCAATTTTAATAACAGTTCTGGCCGCCTCCGGCGCAGCTTTGTATGCCCGGTCCGATATCGCCGGTAAATCCGGCGGTGACCCAATTGCGGTCACCGTACCTGAAGGCGCGGGAACCATACAGATTGCAGGCATCCTGAAAAGCTCCGGCGTTATAAAAAACGCAAAACTCTTTATGCTTTGGGCAAGGAAGACCGGAAGAGATGAAATCTGGCAGCCCGGCAGCCATGAACTTGCGAAGAACTGCGGCTACGAAGCCATTGCAGAAAACCTCTCGCAGACCGCATACATCCCGGACATAAAAGTTACTATACCGGAAGGCCTGCAGATCCCGGAAATCGCAAAGATTTTAAGCGAAGCCGGTGTTTGCGGTAAAGAAGAATTTATACAGGCCTGCGCGCAGTTCGAGTATCCCGAAAACCAGGAAAACACGCCTTATCCCTTCCTTGCCGGAACGAACAAGCCGGGCAGAAGAAAGCTGGAAGGCTACCTGTTCCCGGACACCTACAGATTTTTCCCGGATACGGATCCTCAGGAAATCATAGACCGAATGCTGCGCAGATTCGGCGAAATGGTCTGCACTAAAGAGCGCCTGGACCGCGCAGCCGAACTCGGCAAAAGCCTGGACGAAATTATAATTCTGGGTTCCGTTGCAGAAAGCGAAGCAGTAACTCCGGAAGACCGCAGAAGCGTTGCAGAAGTCTTTTATAACAGATTGACGACGCCCGGCTACGGCAAGCTGCAGTCCTGCGTAACCGTGGAATTTGCATTGGGCATTCACAAAACCATAATAAATTACAGCGACACCCTTACGGATTCGCCCTATAACACTTACATGTATCCGGGCCTGCCCATCGGCCCAATCTGCTGCCCCAGCCTCGTATCTATCGATGCAGCCCTCTGGCCGGAAGAAAACGACTACTATTTCTTCCAGTCCGACAAGTACGGAAAGCTCTGGTTTGCGTCAACCTACGGCCAGCACTTGAGTTATCAGAAAGACGTGCAGAAAGACTGGGAGGTAAAGGTGCGCATCGTCGGCGAGTAGCGCTTTAATGCTTTAAAGCACTAAAGCACCCCCGTCCCCCTTCAGCGCGTTAAAGTGATAAAACGTTAAAGCGCAGCCCGAAAGAGCTGCGCTTTTGTTATGCTTTAAATCTTAAATTTTATTCAGCCTTGTAGACGATTTTACCGCCGACTACTGTCATAAGAGCCTTGATGTTCTTGATTTCCTTAACTTCGCAGTTCATATAGTCCTTGTCGATTACTGCGAAATCTGCATACTTTCCGGCTTCAAGAGAGCCAAGTTCCTTTTCACGGCGAACTGCATATGCGGAGTTTAAGGTGTAGGTCTTTAAAGCTTCGTATCTTGTTAAAGCCTGGCTTGGATGCCATCCGCCTGCAGGGTAATCATCGATAGTACAACGGCTTACTGCGTAGTACATATTCTCGTAGGGATTCATGGAATCCATGGGGTGATCTGTGCCGGCAGCAATTACAATACCAGCGTTCATAATATCCCTCCACGCGTAAGCGCCCAGAGCCCTTTCCTTTCCAATTCTGGATTCAACCATTTTAAGGTCCGTACTGAGTTCAACATACTGCATGGAAGCAATAAGATTCATATGCTTAAGGCGTTCCATGTCTTCAGGACTTACAATCATCAGGTGTTCTACAACAAAGCGCCAGTCTTCCATATTGGGGTTAGCCATTTCGTAAGCATCCAGGCACTGTCTCACTGCGGCGTCGCCGATAGCGTGGACAGACACCTGGTAGCCGGCATCGTGAGCCTGCTTAATGCGCATAGCCATATATTCTGTGGAATAGTTACCCTCTCCCGTGTGGCCCGGGCGATCTTCATAAGAATCCAGCAGCCACGCACTTCTTGCGCCAAGAGCTCCATCGGAAAAGACCTTGGTTCCGCAGAATATAAACTTTCCATCGAAATCCGGTTCTTTCCAGCCGTCTTTGTATGTGCGCTCCAGCTCGTCGTAAGTACCCATATAGATGTGGTAACGCAGCTTCAGCATATCGGCTTCGCCCAGTTCTCTGAAAATCTGAATAGTTTCATCTATCTGAGGAACGCCGCCAACGATCATGCCGCCGATGCTCTTATCTGCCATGCCGGTAATACCGTATTCCAGCGTGCGGTCCTGCACTGTAAGGATGTATCTGCGCAGTTCGTCCACAGAAGGATCGGGAACTACATTTTCAATAGCAAGGCATGCATATTCTGTAATAAAGCCCGTTGGGTCACCGTTTTCATCGCGAAGGAATTCGCCTCCTGCAGGGTTTGGTGTATCCTTGTTAACGCCTGCAAGCTCCAGCACATTGGAGCTTACCCAGTTTGCGTGACCACAGATGCGGATAAGGCGCACGTAATTATCCGGAGCAGCTGCATCCAGCTCCTGCCTTGTGGGAAGGGTTGTATCGGCCCAGGTCGACTGGTCCCAGCCAAAACCGAGAATCCATTCGCCGGGTTTACGTTTTTTAGCTTCTTCTGCAACTGCCGCAAGGATTTCTTCGCGGGATTTTCCGACGCAGTCTACGCGGTAGTACATGGAGCCTGCAGTAAGAGGATGCACGTGGTTATCCAGAATTCCCGGAATAACCGTCTTGCCTTCCAGGTCGATTACTTCTGTATTTTCCCATTTATATTCAAGTGCCTGGTCGTTTGAACCAACAAAAAGGAGCTTCCCTTCGCAGCAGGCCATGGCCTCAGCGTGGGGAAACTCCTCGTTTACTGTGTAAATATTGCCGTTGATGTAAATCTGTTCTGCTAATTTCATTAGGTCTTCCTCCTGTTTACAAAAACATTTCCTGACCCAATTGTAACACAAACAGCAATTTTTGTCTGTTATCGTCCCATATTCTTAAGCGTGTCCAGCAGGGCCAGATCGGACTCCTTAACGCGGATGCCGGTCTTGTATTCCGTGCCGTCCGGATAGCGGATTGCGATTGCGATTTCCTGGCCCTCGCAGAATCCCTTGGCTCTTACGGAGCTCAGGAATCCGGGGAACTTAGGATGTGCAGCGCAGAAGCTGTCCCAGGACTGCTTAATCTTCATAATGGAGCTCATGTCGGGCATGCCGCCGCCAAAACCTCCGAAATTACCGAAATTCATAATCTATACCTCTTTTGATTAGGTCAAAATCCCCTACTTTACTTCGTTGGGGTTGGGCTGGCCTGTCATTGCCAGGTAGCCGGTCTTAATTGCTTCGTAAATCTGAGCTCTGCCTGTGAGAGTGGAGCAGAAAGCCATGTGCTGAGTCATGATAACTTCGGGCATTTCTTCCAGTCTCTTCATGATAGCGGGGAGTTCCTGGCCGCGCTTATCGCAGTAGTATACGCCGTTTTCAACTTCCAGAACGTCCAGAGCAGCACCGCCAAGCTTGCCGTTTTCAATTGCGTCAGCCAGAGCTTCTGCATCTACGAGGGAACCTCTTGCTGTGTTTACGATGTATGCTGTCGGCTTCATGAGAGCCAGTCTTTCAGCGTTGATGAGGTGGTAGTTTTCGGGGCTTGCAAATGCGTGGAGAGTAACGATGTCGGACTGAGCCAGCAGTTCTTCCAGAGAAACGTATTCGCAGAATTCCTTAAGGCTTTCGTTCTGATAAATGTCGTAGCAGAGGATCTTCTTGGGTTCAAAACCTCTCAGACGGTTACATACTGCAGCGCCTATCTTGCCTGTGCCGATAACGCCGAAAGTAAGTTCGCTGGGGTCGTTGCCGCGAAGAGCATCGGTTACGCGGAAATCTCTGCCCTTATATGCTCTTTCAATGCTGTCATAACGTCTTGCAGACATGAGCATAAGCATTACTGCATAGCTTGCAACTGTTGCGGGGGGATAGGAAGAATGGTGGATGCCGATTCCGATTTCCTTTGCAGCAGCCTTGTCGAAGTGGTCGAAACCTACGGACATGGATACTACGTGCTTAACTCCTGCGTCCTTTAAAACAGTGTATTCTTCAGTGCTCATGGGGTTTACGGAAACGAGGATAACGTCGATATCCTGTCCCTTCAGAGTCTTGAAATCCTCCATGGTAGCGGGGCCTTCAGTTGCGACGTATTCGAAGCCGAATTCTTCGCAGGCCTGAACCATAGTGTCGTGTGTCATAGGACTGTCATAATAGCATTTGATTTTCATTGGGTCACTCCTTATATAAATTATTTTTTGTCTATTTTATGTAGAACAGCCTCGTGTAGACCATTCCCAGCGCTTCCCGGTAGAAGTAGTAGCACTTGTAGTGGCGAAGAGTCGTCGCCGCGGGGAGCATTTCGAAGTCGTAGTCCAGCAGTTTTCTGCCCAGGTAATTGGCTCTGCACAGGTGGTACTCGCTTGAAACCACCGCAATCCGCTTTTCTTTCCAGCGTGAACCAATCAAATCCGCAGAAAATTTCAGGTTTTCCCTGGTATCTGTCGCCTTATTTTCGATTATTATGCGTGAACCATCCAGGCCCTTTTCCTCGAGCCATCTGGCCATGCATTCGCCTTCGGCCATTGGTTCATCCGGCCCTTTGCCGCCGGAAACGATGGCTGTGCAGTCCGGATTTTCCTGCAGATAATCCAGCGCCGCATAAAGCCTGTCCCTTAAAGCGAAAGACGGGCCGTAGTCCTCCACCTTTGCTCCGAGTACTATCAGGTAATCTGCGCCGGGCTTCGCCGAGCCTTTGCTGCCGCGTATTACCAGGCTTTCCGCAATTATAAAAGTAAGTATGCCGCAGGCGATAACCGCCGCGAATATAATGACTGCGATTCTCAAATATTTATTCTTTATATGCTTCATTTTGAGCACAATAAGCGGTTAAAGACCGTTGTAGAATACCATTGCGCATACTGCAGGGTATTCGTCTTCTTCCAGGCCTTCGTACTGCATCCAGAGCACCTGCAGCACTCCGGGCTGAGTTACGGAAGCGTAGAATTCGTTTTCACCGGATTCGTCCTTGCAGAAAACGGACCATTCGTCGTTGCCGCAGGAAGAATAGAGTTCTTCTTCCCGAACTTCGAAAGGCATGTTTTCGAAGACCTGTTCGCCGCCGTCGAATTTATATCTGAAGCTTGCGGAAGTGCCGCGGAAGACCATGGAGCATTCTACGCCTTCGTCTTCTGCAATCCATTCCCAGCCTTCTGTTTCGCCGGAATAGAGGTACCAGTTGTCGTGAAGAGCTTCCACAGGAGGCACGCCTTCGTCCAGGTTTTCTTCGCTGTATTCCGGGTCCGGATAATCCTTGCCCGGGTCGGGCAGAAGTCCGTCATCCTCGCTTGAAATTCTGAAGCCGAAACCGCCCCAGGATTCCTTTACGAGTTTAAGAATTTCTTC
>JAKSSQ010000131.1 GCA_024403005.1 Clostridia bacterium
TTGTGCCGCGGATTGGGTCACGCGGCGGCAGCAGCCGAACACCCTTGAAACGACGTGGTTTCTGGTGGTAAAAAAGTGGAGGAAAATCCCAAAAATTGTATCTGATTTCCTTGAAAAAATATCGAAAGTGGTGTATAGTGGAGTAGAACAAAGATAGGGGGAATCTGTCCTTATGCTCATGGGCACACATCAAAACCAAATAGATGCGAAGAACAGAGTTATTATTCCTGCTAAATTCAGGGACGAACTCGGCGGAAAGTGCATCCTTACAAGAGGTCTGGATGCATGCCTTGTCGTATTCCCGATGCAGTCCTGGGACGAACAGCAGAAAAAGCTGGCTGCACTTCCCAGATCCGACGAAAGAGCCAGAGCGTTCCTACGTTACACCTACGCAAACGCTGTAGACTGCGACATCGACAAGCAGGGCAGAATCGTACTCCCGCAGTTCTTAAGAGAAACCGCAAAGATTGAAAAGGAACTGGTAACCATCGGCATGCTGGACCGCATAGAAATCTGGGCTAAGGAAGTTTACGACAGCTCAGAAAACGGCGGACTCCTCCAGCCCTCCAGCTTCGACGCTTTCGGCGAAACATATCAGGTGTAAGCTATGGAGTTTAAGCACGTATCCGTTCTTTACGAACCGGTAATGGAACTCCTTAACGTCCGCCCCGGCTGCATCTACGCAGACGGAACCCTCGGCGGAGGCGGCCACGCTTCCGGAGTCTGCGAAAGACTGCAGGGAAGCGGCACTTTTATAGGAATAGACAGAGACAGAGATGCTCTTAACGCAGCATCCAAGAGGCTGGAGCCCTTCGGATGCGAAAAGCACTTCGTTCAGAGCAACTACGCAGACATAAAACTCGTATTGAGAGAACTTGGAATAAGCGGTCTGGACGGCGCGCTGCTGGATCTGGGAGTTTCCTCCTTCCAGCTGGACAACCCCGAAAGAGGCTTCTCCTACATGCAGGACGCACCTCTGGATATGAGAATGAACGCTCAGGACAGCTTCACCGCAGAAGACGTGGTAAACGACTACAGCGAAAAGCAGCTGGCCAAAGTAATCAAGGATTACGGCGAAGAAAGATGGGCAGCAAGAATCGCCCAGTTCATCGCAAAAGAGCGCAAAAGCCACAGAATCACCACTACCGGAGAGCTGGTAGACATCATAAAAGCCGCAATTCCGGCTGCTGCAAGGCAGAACGGACCGCATCCGGCAAAGAGAACGTTCCAGGCCATACGCATTGAGGTCAACGACGAACTCGGACAGCTGGAAAGAGCAGTAACAGACTTCATGGACGTTATGGCTCCCGGCGGAAGGCTTGCAATCATCAGTTTCCACTCTCTGGAAGACAGAATCGTAAAAGAGGCCTTTAACAAGAGGCTGAACCCGTGCACATGCCCGCCGAACCTTCCGGTCTGCGTGTGCGGCAAGAAGGCAGACATTAAGAAAGTGACGCGCAAACCCGTGGAAGCTTCCCCGGAAGAGCTGGAGGAAAACCCCCGCAGCAGAAGCGCTAAGCTGAGAGTTATAGAAAAGTTGTAAGAATGACAAGCACACAGAAGAAAGAACTGAAAAAAGAAAAGTCGTACAAGCTGCAGGTGTTCACAGCACTCATCCTCGTATGCGTACTGTTCCTCTGCAACATCGGTATTACCGCATACAGCTCCACGCTCCAGTACGAAATAAACTCCATGGAAAACCAGATGGCATCCATGAAGAAAGACGTACAGAACCTGCAGATTAAGATTAAGCAGTCTGCAAACATCACAAACCTGGAGGCAAGGGCAGAAGAGCTCGGGCTCATTTATCCGGACTTCAGCCAGATAGTTTATCTGCAGGCCGACAGCGGCAATATAGAGGACTTTGCTTTGGCACTTATTGAATCTGCGTACAACTAACCGGAATATAAGGCGCGTCTTTTGCAGTACGCGCTTTTTCTTATTTTATTGAAAAATGACGCCTAACAAGATCAGAAAACAGAATAAATTAAGGCTGATAGTCATCTTTTTCTTCGTAATCATCTTCTTTGCAGCGGTTACGGTAAGACTGGGCTATCACATGATTATCAAGGGAGAAGAGTATGCGAACCAGGCTAAGCGCCAGCAGACGTCCGACTCCCTTATTCTTGCTGCAAGAGGCACCATCGTTGACCGCAACGGGGCAGAACTCGCCGTATCCGCAACAACTCACACCGTCTGGATCCGCCCTGCAGACATCCAGAGCATAGGCGATTCCAAGGACGAACAGGACTTAAACCTGCAGCTTGCAGTAAAGGCTCTGTCCGAAACTCTCGGCATGGAATACGAAGACGTAATGGCAGTCTGCACTTCAGAAAAGAAGCTGCTTAAGCTGGCAAAGAACGTAGATACGGAAGTCGCTGCAGAAATCCGCACAATCCGCGTAGGCGCAAAGGATACAAAACTTACAGGCTACGAAATTACAGAAGACGCCAAGAGATATTATCCTCTGGGCGCATTTGCTTCACACATCCTGGGCAGCACTACAGACGATAACGTAGGCCTCGCAGGTGTAGAACTGCAGTACAACAGCTATCTTTCCGGCTTAAACGGCCGCTGGATCAAGAACAAGGACAACAAGAAGAACTCCCTGGCTTTCGGCACAAACACCTATTACGACGCAGAAGACGGCCTTACCGTTGAACTCACCATCGACCAGAACATCCAGTTCATCGTGCAGCAGGAACTGCAGAAGTGCCAGGAAAGAACCAATTCCGACCGCGTAATCTGCCTCATGATGGACCCGAAGACCGGCGACATCATGGCCTGCGCACAGACCGGCGAATACGACCCCAACAACCCCAGAGCTCCCAGAGAAGAGGATGCGGAAATGTTCGCAGAACTCAGTTCCGAAGAGCAGGTTGCATACTGGAACAAGATGTGGAGAAGCTTCTGCGTAAGCGATGTTTACGACCCCGGTTCCACATTTAAGCTTATTACGACATCCATCGCGCTGGACAGCGGCGTGACCTCACTCAACGACTCCTTCTACTGCAAAGGCTCCGAAAAGGTTGCAGACAGGGTTCTTAAGTGCTGGAACTACCCCAAGGCTCACGGCCAGGAAAACCTGGCAGAAGCCGTTATGAACTCCTGCAACCCGGTTATGATGGCTCTGGTTTCCAGACTGGGTATTACAAGATACTACGAAGGTCTGGAAGCTTTCGGGCTTATGGACAGAAGCGGTGTAGACTTCCCCGGCGAAGCTACTAACATTCTGCAGAACAAGAGCACTGCAGGCCCTGTAGGCCTTGCAACCATGTCCTACGGACAGGGCATCGCAGTGAACCCGGTAAGCCTTGTTTCCGCTGTCTGCTCTCTGGCAAACGACGGTTACCTTATGCAGCCCAGATTCGTAAAGGCTCTTAAGGACAAGGATGGCAATATCGTGGAGAATTTCGAGCCGGTTATTAAATCCAGACCGATTTCCGAGCAGACATCCAAGGACATGCTCTACATTATGCAGTACCTGTCCGACAACGGTTACAGCAGATCCCTGCGCATCCCCGGCTACCACGTAGGCGGCAAGACCGGTACAGCTAACAAGCCCGAAGGCGGCACCTACTCCAAGACAGATGTATACGGCTCCTTCATCGGAGTCGCTCCCATAGAAGATCCCAAGTTTGTAATTCTGGTAATCTGCGACACTCCCAAGGGCGTCCTCTACGGAAGCTCCACTGCCGGCCCTACAGCCATCAGCATTATGGAGCAGACCCTGCGCTACCTTAACATTCCGCCCAACTACACACCGGAAGAGCAGGTTGCTTTAAACAAGGGCAAAGTTAAGGTTCCCGACCTTACAAACAAGGGCGGCGAAGCTGCAGTAAACCAGCTGGCTGCAAGAGGCTTTAAGTATTCATTCTCCCCGGCTATGGACGTTTACAGCGGCACGCTCACAGTTATCGACCAGTACCCCAAGCCCGGCACGGAAGTTGAAAAGGGCACTCAGGTAACCCTCTACTACGAAAGAGAAGATACCGAAGACGACGCTGCAGAAGAAGCAGTAAACTAAGTTTTGACAGGTAATTATTATGAGACCAACCAGCGTAAAATTTCTCGCAAAGGCTGCAAATGCAAGGCTTATAGGCAATGTGGATGCAGTTGTAAGCGATGTTGAAATAGATTCCCGCAACGCAGAAGAAGGGGAAATGTTCGTATGCATCGTAGGTGAAAACAACGACGGACACAATTACGTCCGCAGTGCCTACGAAGGCGGATGCAGAGTCTCCCTTATGCCTGCCGAATGGAAACCCACCGAATTTGCAGAAACCGATCCGGACATCTGCGTAATCCTGGCAGGCGACACTTCCGTCGCCTTTAAGGACATGGCAAAAGCTTACATCGGCCAGTTCGACATCCGCAAAATCGGAATTACCGGCAGCGTGGGAAAGACTTCCACAAGAACCTATACCGCTGCTGTTTTAAGCGAAAAATACAACACAGTATGCTCCCAGAAGAACTACAACACTCATCTGGGCCTCTGCCTTACCTGCTTCCTTGCAGACGAATCCACAGAGGTTATCGTCTTCGAAATGGGCATGGACAGAAAGAACGAAATTGCAGAATACGTAGACTGGGTATTCCCGGAGACCGCTGTAATTACCAACGTGGGAATTTCCCACATGGAAAGACTGGGCAGCAGAGATGCCATCGCAGATGCAAAGCTGGAAATCGTAAAGAATTTCGGCGCCGCAAACATGCTGGTGTATAATTCCTTAAGCGATTACTTAAACGAAGAAGAAATAAAGAGCAGGGCTCCCGGAGACTACCAGCTCTTCTCCATAGGCACAGAAGAAGGCTGCGGCCTTGTATTTTCCGATGTGGCAGCATCTACAGAAGGCATGTCTTTCCGCCTCGCAAGCGGAGAAGAAGATGCGGTGGTTCACATGAACCTGCTGGGCAGCCACAACGCAATTGACGCAGCACTGGCAGCTGCAGTAGGCCTGCGCTACGGCGTGGACCTTAAGACCGCTGCACAGGGCCTTGCCAAGGTCAAGCCCAACCCCAGAAGATTAAACGCTTCCAGGCTCGCAGGCGTATACCTTATCGACGACACCTACAACGCAAGCCCCGATTCCATGAAGGCTGCGCTGGAAGTAATGGGTTATATCCAGGCAGAACGCAAGATCTGCATTCTGGCAGACATGCTGGAACTGGGAGATGCTGAAAAATCCGGTCACCTGGAAGTCGGCCGCAAAGCTGCAGAAGAGGGCGTGGACATGCTCTATGCAATCGGAAAGAATGCAGCTCTCTACAAAGAAGGCGCTTCTGCGAACCCGAAT
>JAKSSQ010000132.1 GCA_024403005.1 Clostridia bacterium
GCGTAGTTGTTGACGAATACATATATACAGAGCCTGTTGACCCTGAATTTCTTGTCGGCTCCTGGGCATTTTACGAAGGAAACAGCTTCAGCGTAGATATCGAGGAAGACATGAGCTTCGTAATGTTTATATCAGGAGAAGACGGTACAACACAGCATATTTACTGCGGAAACGTTGAATTAAGCGTATTTGATGAAAAGCACAGCAGCGGCAAGGATTATATAAGATTCGTTCTGGACCACGAAAAGTCCAAAGCTTACGCAGGCGGAGATTTCGCAGATCCGTATTTCGACGAATATGAATCTGCAGGCGATTACATCGTAAGATGGTGCGAAACCTTCGAGAACTACAGCGATGCAATGGTCCTCGTCCAGGTAAACAACGGTGACTCCGTATGCGGCTGGTATCTGGATACAAACGCTCTGGATCTTACAAAAGTTGAATCTGTTGGTTAGGTGACCCCATGGCAGAAGTTAAGAATATAAAAACCGTATATTTCAGCCCTTCCGGAAATACAGCGAAAATCGCTAAGTTTATGAGCGAACAAATGGCAGACCTGCTGGATGCTCCTGCAGTTTTAATGCCTTACACGACTCCGAAGGACAGAGAAGCTGAATTCAAATTCGAAAAAGGCGACCTGGTAATCTGGGCAACACCGGTTTACGCAGGAAGAATTCCGAATAAAACTCTGGATTTCGTTAAGGAAAACTGCAAAGGAGAGGGCGCTATATCCATTCCCGTAGCAGTTTACGGAAACAGAAGCTTCGACAATGCTCTTGGCGAGCTTACAGGCATTATGGAAGACGGCGGAATGGCTCCTGCAGGTGCAGTTGCAGCTGTTGCGCGCCACGCTTTCGCAGGCATTGCAGGCGGCCAGCCGGACGAAGACGATTTAGATTTAATCGCATCTTTCTGCAGCGAAATTGCAGGAAGAATTAAGGACAGCGAAGACGGAAACTTCCCGGTTCTGGACGTTCCCGGCGAGCGCCATCCTGAAAAATATTATGTGCCGAAGAAGACCGACGGAACTCCCGCAGTCTTTCTTAAGGCAAAGCCGGTTGTGGATCTGAACAAATGCAATTCCTGCGGTAGATGCGCCAAGATATGCCCCATGGGAAGCATGAAAATCGGCCCAAAGGGAGCCGAATGCACAGGCATATGCATAAAGTGCCACGGGTGCGTAAACAGATGCCTTAAACAGGCGATTTGCTTCGAAGACCCGGATTTCCTGGAACACGTAAAGATGCTGCAGGAAAACTACACGCAGCGCAAAAATCCCGAAATGTTTTAGAAAATGCAGGCCCTGCCGGAAACCCGGCAGGGCCTTTTTCGCACAATAAAACCCCGCGCAGGGCGCGGGGTTTTGCTCTTCTTAATCGGTTTATTTTTCCTGAGAAGCTTCGAACTGCTGCTGAAGTTCCATGAACTTGATGATGCATTCAACTGCTCCGTCGGAACCTACGCTGTCTGCCCAGATGCAGAGGTGATAGTTGCCTACCATGCCCCATCTGCGGCCTGTGTAGTGCTCGTAGTACTTCTGGCGCTGCTTGTCGATGTCCTTGATGTACTTTTCCATCTGTTCATCGGTGTAGTCTGCCTTTTCCGGTGCTACTGCGTGCTTGCGAGCGATTTTATAGGGCATGCTTGCGGAAATGAGTACGTCGATGCTGCCCATGTCTCTTAATACGTAGTCTGCAGCTCTGCCTACGATAACGCAGGGACCCTGTTCGGCGAGCCTTCTGATAATCTTGGACTGTTCGAGGAAGATAGTATCGGAAAGAGAAGGCTGATAGAATGCGTTGAGCGTTCTTCTTCCGAAGGATGCTGCGCTGAGTACTGGAGCCTTTTCCTCGTTTGCTGCCATGAATTCTTCGTTGAGTCCGCCCTGTTCGGAGGCGAGTCTCAGGAGTTCTTTGTCGTAGAAGGGGATACCGAGTCTTTCTGCCAGCTTAATGCCGATTTCGCGGCCGCCGCTGCCGAATTCTCTTGCGATTGTGATTACGTGCTTTGCTTCCATATTCAGTCATCTCCTTAGGTTATTGGATAATTAATTTTAGCATAACAGGGGGTTCACTGCAAAGTGAAATAATAGTATACTTTGTCCGTAAGGATTTCATAAAGGAGTTTTATGGGTACTTTTATAGTGGCTGCTATATTAATAGCGGTAGTGGCCTTGATTATAAAAAAGCTATATACAGACAGGAAAAATGGTAAGTCTGCCTGCGGCTGCGACTGCGGATCCTGCGGCGGTGCTTGCCGAAGCGGTAAAGGAGTTACGAAAAAATGATAATGTTCAATTGCGACTACAACGAGGGCTGCCATCCCAACATTCTCAAGAGACTGGTTGATTCCAATATGGACCAGCATCCCGGATACAGCGAAGACGATCTTTCTGCACACGCAAAGGAACTCATTAAGAAGGCCTGCGGTAGAGACGACGTAGATGTACATATCCTCGTTGGCGGAACACAGACCAATATGACAGTTATTTCTGCATGCCTCAGAACTTACCAGGGCGTTATTTCCTGCGAAACAGGCCACATCGCACGCCACGAAACAGGCGCTATCGAAGCTCACGGCCATAAGGTTCTCACTATCCCTTCAGGCGACGGTAAGATTACAGCAGAACAGATTAAGAAGTACTGCCACACACACTTTACAGATGAATCCTTCGAACACGTAGTTCAGCCCGGGATGGTTTACATTTCTTCTCCCACAGAACTTGGTACAACCTACTGCAGAAAGGAAATCGAAGAAATCCGCAAGGTCTGCGACGAATATAACCTGTATCTCTACCTGGACGGCGCAAGACTGGGCTACGGCTTCGCTTCCAAGGGCAACGATCTGGATTTGCCTTTCCTGGCAAGCGTATGCGACGTATTCTACATCGGCGGCACAAAGCAGGGCGCTCTCATGGGCGAAGCCTGCGTAATCTGCAACGATGCTCTTAAGAAGGACTTCAGATACATCATCAAGCAGAACGGCGGCATGTTCGCTAAGGGCAGACTCCTTGGCATCATGTTCGAAGAACTGTTCTCTAACGATCTTTACATGGAACTCTCCAGACATGCAATCGCAATGGCTGAAAAGCTGGCTGCAGGCATGGAAGCTGCAGGCTTTAAGAAGTATGCAGAAAGCCCCACAAACCAGCAGTTCTTCTGCATGCCGGACAAGTACGGCGAAATCCTCGCTGAAAAGTACGGATTCTCCAACGAAGGCAGAATCGACGACGAACACTTCATCGCACGTTTCTGCACATCCTGGGCTACAAAGGAAGAAAATGTAGACGCACTTCTGGAAGACGTTAAGAAGCTGGCATAGTTTATAAAAGCAATAGAAAAGCAGGCTCTGCTGAGCCTGCTTTTTTGTGTGCACTTAATTGGGTCACGCCGGTGACCCACTGGAAACTAAACTCTTGTAAGTACGTCTGCCTGCTTCTTAGGTGTTAAGAACATGGGCACTGTTTCCATAATCTGCGGGAAAGAGTCCAGGCCGTACCAGCTGGACTGGTGGCCGAGAGCTTCTCTTATGGAGTACTTGGAGTTGATTATTACGTTGTCGAAACTGGACAGGTCGTTTTCCTTGGGGATGGTCTTTATAATGCCGCAGTACTTGAATGTACCTACATTGGACTGTCCGTAGATGGAGTGGGTTCTGTTCTGCTGGGGCAGAGTGCCGTCCTGCATGAGGTCCTGAATAATCTGTCTTAAGTAGATGTTAATGGACTGGCGGACCTTAAAGCCCAGGTTAAGCTGAACGCGGAAAATGAAGTCCGTTCCGTAAGTTTCGACGGAATATTCTCTGGTGTAGGGGTCATCCGTAACGTTTACGGAGAAGAACCAGTAAGCTTCGGCTCTCTTGGGGTCTTTATCCAGGATGGAATAGAGGATGTCGCGGTCGATATGCTCGGGGTCGTTGCTCTTTTCCATGTAGATGATGTTAGCAGCTGTGTAAGGAATGGATGTGTCGTCCTGGAGTTCCTTGATTTCGTCTATGTAGTTGCGTACGACAAGCTGAGTGTTGCTGCTTTCTTCTATCTGAGTGCCTCTGTACCAGATAATCATGATTACCAGCAGGGAGAATGCGATGAAAGCTGTAACGTAGCCGCCGCTGGTGAATTTGCTCAGACTGGATACGAAGAAGACCATTTCTATGGCGCCGAACAGGCAGAGCACCGGAAGGGCGATGTAGGGTCTGTGCTTGACTTTCCAGAGATATACGGAAAGGAGCAGTGTGGTCATGAGCATTGTAATTGTAATTGCAAGACCGTACGCGGATTCGATTCTGGAACCGGAACGGAAATAGAGAACTACTGCGGAGCAGCCGATCCAGAGGATGGTGTTAACTGTTCCAATGTAGATCTGGCCTTTGGTTTCGGAAGGATATTTAATCTGCAGGTGGGGCATAAGGTCGAGGCGTACAGCTTCTGCAACCAGAGTGTAGGAGCCTGTAACTAATGCCTGAGATGCGATGATAGCTGCTGCTGCGCTGAGCACAATGGCAACCGGACGCATTGCCTGGGGGAGCATCATGTAGAAGGGGTTCATATCTTCCATCTGAATGAGCTCCATGTTTTCTCTGTTAGCGAGAACCCATGCACCCTGTCCGAAATAGTTTGTTATAAGGCAGATCTTTACGAAGGGCCAGCTGAAGTAGATGTTCTGCTTTCCTACGTGGCCCATGTCGGAGTAAAGAGCTTCTGCGCCTGTAGCTGCAAGGAATACGCTTCCGAGAATCATGAAGCCCTGTTTGTTGCCAGGGCTTAAGAGCACCTGAACTGCATAAACCGGGTTAAAAGCTTTAATGACTGCCGGGAAGTTGGAGATGTTCATGAATCCTGTTGCAAAGAGGAAGGAGAACCAGAGGAGCATGCAGGGGCCGAAAGCCTTGCCGATGCTGCTGGTGCCTGCTCTCTGAATTGCGAAGAGCACAAGGATAATTGTGAGAGTAATAATTACTACTACGCTCTGGGTCATGAACTTTTCCATTACAGGTATGGAGCGGAGACCTTCAACTGCGGTTGTTACTGTAACTGCAGGGGTTAAAACGCCGTCTGCCAGCAAGGCTGATCCGCCCATCATGGCCGGTACGATTAGCCATTTGCCGCATTTCTTTACCAGGGAGTAGAGGGAGAAAATTCCGCCTTCTCCGTTGTTGTCGGCCTTCATGGCGATGATTACGTACTTGATTGTGGTCAGCAGGGTGACTGTCCAGATGATTAGCGAAAGGGATCCGATAATGAAATCCGGGTCGATCTGG
>JAKSSQ010000133.1 GCA_024403005.1 Clostridia bacterium
CGCCCATGGCTACAGCAAATCTGCCGTAATCGGGGAAAACTGCGTGTTCGTCCGTAAGCTTAAGAGTGGTCTTGAATCTGTCTCTTAAACCTTTGCAGAAGTACAGAGGTCCGCCCAGGAACATTACGTGTCCGTCGATGCGTCTGCCCTGTGCAAGGCCTGCGATAGTCTGATCTACTACAGCCTGGTAGATGGAAGCTGCGATGTCTTCCTTCTTTGCGCCCTGGTTAAGGAGCGGCTGAATATCGGACTTTGCAAATACGCCGCAGCGGCTTGCAATAGGATAAATTCTTTCGTGCTTTAAAGCTAAAACGTCCAGTTCTTCTACGGAAACGTTTAAAAGTGTGGCCATCTGGTCAATAAACGCACCTGTGCCCCCTGCGCAGCTGCCGTTCATTCGTTCATCCATGCCGCCTTTAAAGAAGATTACCTTGGCATCTTCGCCGCCCAGTTCTACAACTGCGTCGGTTTCCGGTTCCAGTACTTCCACAACCTGTCCGGTTGCGAATACTTCCTGTACGAAAGGAAGACCTGCAGCCTTTGCCAGACCCAGACCAGCACTTCCGGAAATGGATGCTGTAAATTCCTTTCCTTTTAAGAAGGTTTCAGCTTCTTTTGTGAGTTCAACAGCCTTCTGACGAACCTGGGAAAAATGTCTTTCGTACTTTCTAAATACGATTTCTCCGTTATCTACAACCACGATTTTTGCGGTCGTTGACCCAATGTCCATGCCGAGAAGCACCTGATTTTTGTCGTCACAGTACTGTTTTAATTTCTCTTCCCAATTCATATTAGTCCTTACAAAAAATTAAATATTTATAACAATGATATTAACATACTGATACAGATTGGAATTATACCACATTTATCCGAATTTATGGTATTATAAATACAACAAAATCAAAAGGAGGTAATGCAATATGGGCAGAGGCGGTGGCGGCGGTCACTCAGGCGGAGGCATGAGCCGCGGAGGCAGCTTCGGCGGATCCAGAAGTTCGGGTTCACACTCTCACAGTTCCGGTTCCAGCAGAGGCGGCTTCAGCAGCAGTTCTTCTTCCAGAGGCAGCTTCGGCAGTTCATCTTCCAGAGGCAGCTTTTCCGGTGGAAGGAATTCAAGCTCCTTCAGCCATTCAAGACCGACCAGCAGCAATTTCGGCGGTTATAACAGCAGCCCCTTCAGTTCCGGTTCATCACCGAGACCTGTAAGGCGCGAGCGAACAATATATGTTAACCCTACTCCCGTATATAATAGTTCTATGAATGAAGAAAAATACCAGCCTAAGAACTGGAAAGACAGAGGACCGAGAGTTCCTATCGGATGCTTCAGCGTATTCGTAATGATGACAGTACTCGTTACTTTCGCACTGGTAGTATTCGGCGGAACCTGGGGTTACTTCTTTAGGGCTGAATCCAACAGCACAGATGCAAAACTGTCCACCACTAACAGAGTTGCACTGGAAAAAGGTGCAGTAACTGTAGATGTAGGATACTTTACAGACGAGCTCGGATGGATAGACGACAGTTCCGAACTCAAGGAAGGAATGAAGTACTTCTACGATAAGACAGGCGTTATGCCCTATCTGTGGATCACCGATGAAATCGACGGTGAAACAGAACCCAAGAGCAACGACTTCAGCAATTACGCAAACAAGCTCTACGACGAACTGTTCGAAGACAGAAACGGCAAAATAGACGAAGCTCACCTTCTGGTGCTCTTCCACGAGTATTACTCTGGTGAATACACCACCTACTACATCGCAGGAAGAACGGCTCAGAGCGTAATCGACGAAGAAGCCGGCGAAATCCTTCTCGACCAGCTGGACAGATTCTACGAATCCGATCTGGACGACGAAGAATACTTCGCAAAGGTATTTACTACAACGGCTGATTCCATCATGAAGATCACAAGACCCAACTGGTACTACCCCGGCATTCTGGCTCTTGTTCTCGGCATCAGCTTCATCGTATTATCCATTGCAAAGGCCCGCCACGATGCAAAGAAAGACCAGGCCATGCTGGATAAGGAAATCCTCAATACTCCCCTCGAAAAGTTCGGAAGCAAGGAAGCCGAAGAACTGGCAAGGAAGTACGAGGAAATCAACAAATAGCTTTCTTTTAACTTAAACATATTTCAGAAGTTTATCTTAATTAAATGGAGGAAACACATGAGCATTTTAGGAAGATTCACAGACATTCTCGGAGCAAACATCAACGCCCTTCTCGACAAGGCAGAAGATCCTTCAAAGATGATCGATCAGTACCTCATCAAGGCTAAGAAGGACCTCGCAGACGTTAAGCAGGAAACAGTTGCTGTAATGGCAGAAGAAACAAGAGCTAAGAGACAGCTGGATGCTAACAAGGCAGAAGTTGATAAGTACATGGCTCTCGCTAAGAAGGCTCTCGAACAGGCTAACGAAGGCGATGCTAAGGTATTCCTTGCCAAGAAGCAGGAACTTGAAACTGTTGGTGCTTCCCTCGAAACAACATATGCAGTTGCTCACGAAAACGCTACAAAGATGAGACAGCTCCACGACAAGCTCGTTAACGACATCGCTCAGCTGGAAGCTAAGAAGCAGGCTATCAAGGCTAAGGTTTCCATCGCTAACACTCAGGGTACAGTAAACAAGTACACAGGTACAGGCGACAAGATGAACAAGATCATGGGCGACTTCGAAAAGATGGAAGCTAAGGCAGACCAGATGCTCGACGAAGCTAACGCAAAAGTAGCTCTCGACGCTGAACCCATCGACGAAGCTGCAGCTCTCGAAGCTAAGTACAACGCAGGAATTACAGATTCCGTAGATTCCGAACTCGCTAAGCTTAAGGAAGAAATGGGCTTATAATTTGTATTAACCCTTTCGGGCACCTCTTTACGGGGTGCCCTTTTCTATTGACTTTAAAACTTAAAGTGATAGAATAATTTTTAGCGAAAATATTACAACATATAGGTGCCTGCGATAAAACGCAGGAGAATAGGGAATTCGGTGTAAATCCGAAGCGATGCAGTCACTGTAAACCAAAGCCAGGAGACCTGCCTATGTGTGAAACTCACGATTTGCTGCTCACGAATCTGCTTTTCAGTAATGACCCCCTTCAATATCGGAGATCAGTTAAAACTGTAAGTTAAGTTGAGCGGCAGCAGCGATGTTGCCGTTTTTTATTTTCGCTGTAACAGTAGTGTTTATAGAAAGGAAAGAGAAAGAAAATGAAAAAATTCATAGCATTACTCACAGCTCTGGTTCTCTGCTTCGCTCTTGCAGCTTGCGGAAGCACACCCGCTCCTGCTCCTGCAGAACCCGCAGGCCCCACAGATCAGGAACTTGCAGACGCATGCGCAGAACTGATCGACAAGATTTACGTTCAGGAATGGACAGACACAACAATCGAAGACTGTGCTGCAGCTAAGGCAGCATGGGATGCCCTCACAGATGAACAGAAGGAAATGGTTGAAGGCGAAGAAGCTGATCCCGATTACTTCGGACGCGACACAGGCGATGCTTCCAAGGACGATCCCAGAAACCAGGACAACATCGGCGAAAACGAAATCCTCGTAGTAAGCTTCGGTACATCCTTCAACGACAGCCGTGTTAACGACATCAAGGCAGTTGAAGATGCTATCCAGGCAGCTAACCCCGACTGGTCCGTAAGAAGAGCTTTCACAGCACAGATCATCATTAACCACGTTCTCGCTCGCGAAGGTTACCTCATCGATAACATGGAACAGGCTATGGAACGCGCAGTTGCTAACGGCGTTAAGAACCTGGTTGTACAGCCCACTCACCTCATGCACGGTGCTGAATACGACGAAATGTGCGAAGTTCTCGATGCTTATGCAGACAAGATCGAATCCATCAAGATCGCTGAACCCATGCTCGGCGAAGTTGGCAGCGATGCTACAGTAATCAATGCAGACAAGGCTACAGTTGCTAAGGCAGTTGCTGAAGCAGCTTGCAAGGATGCAGGCGCAGCATCTCTGGATGCAGCAGCTGCAGACGGAACAGCTTTCGTATTCATGGGACACGGTACAGCTCACGTAGCAAAAGTTACATACTCCCAGATGCAGACACAGATGAATAAGCTTGGATATAAGAACGTATTCATCGGTACAGTTGAAGGCGAACCCGAAGAAACAGAATGCGAAGCAGTTATCGAAGCTGTTAAGGAAGCTGGTTTCACAAAGGTTGTTCTCCGTCCTCTGATGGTAGTTGCAGGCGACCACGCTAACAACGACATGGCTGGCGAAGATGATGACTCCTGGAAGAGCATGTTCGAAGCAGCAGGCCTCGAAGTAGAAGCTCAGATTGCAGGCCTCGGTTCCCTCGCAGAAGTTCAGAACATCTACATCGAACACACAGCAGCAGCTAAGTAATTAAGCTCATAAACTATTCGTCCTGCCCTCTCTTGCGGGGGCAGGACAATTTATTACCAAGGATGGAAAGCATGAAAAAGATTTTAGCACTGGTTATCGCATTATCAGTTCTGGTTCTCTCCTTTGCAGCCTGCGGCGCTGCAGCACCGGCAGAACCGGAAAACAAGGCATTATTAGACGACGGCGTTTATACCGTAGATTTCGACACAGACAGCTCCATGTTCCACGTAAACGAAGCGCTGGACGGCAAAGGCACACTTACCGTTGAAAACGGCAAGATGACCCTCCACATTTCCCTCGCTTCCAAATCCATTCTGAACCTCTACCCCGGCCTTGCAGAAGATGCAGCCAAGGAAGGTGCAGAACTTCTCCAGCCCACTACGGATACTGTAAACTACAGCGACGGTACAACCGATGAAGTTTACGGCTTCGACGTTCCCGTAGAAGTATTAGACGAAGAATTCGATCTGGCTTTAATCGGCAAGAAAGGCAACTGGTACGACCACAAGGTAAAGGTCAGCAACCCTGTTCTTCAGTAACATAGAATAGAAGAGCCTGATGCCCTCAGGACATAAAAGACCCCGGATTTCCGGGGTTTATTTTTGTTTTATGAGTATTTCCTTGTTTGCTTTGGAAAGCTTTTTAATGGCGGCCTCACGGCTTAATGCGGGGCCGTATTCATAAGGGCCTTCTTTGTAGACTATGGTGATGGGGGCTACAGATAATGAAAATATCTATCCAGAGAAGTTGAGTTTGCATTTTTAGCACACTCCTAGAATATTCCATTAATTAAATGGCTCAGACTGTCCTGATTCACAATATAATTCCTCAGGAAATCTATAGGTCTCCAATTGCTGGGCCAATTTATAGGAGGT
>JAKSSQ010000134.1 GCA_024403005.1 Clostridia bacterium
ATCTGCCCGGCCACACAAACGGTCTGCTCGGTTTGGTTGTCCACACAGAAAAGGATGGCGTGCTAATCTTCCCGCAGGATGGTGTGTTCACCGTGGACCATTACGGCCCGCCTGCAAGGCTGCCCGGCGGCTTCGAAGACAGCGTGGCCTGCCTTAAGTCCATCGAAAAGGTGCGTGCGCTCCAGAAGAAGTACGACGCAAAAGTGTTCTTCGGCCACGACCCCAAGTCCTTCCCGGAATACAGGAAGGCTCCTGAATATTACGAATAACAAAAATCCCGCAGCGATGCGGGATTTTTTGTGTCCTGAGCGGGGACGGGTACGCTTTAATGCTTTAGAGTGATAAAGTGTTAAAGCACCCCCGTCCCCCTTTAATGCTTTAAAGTGCTAAAGTGCTAAAGCACCCCCGTCCCCCTTTAGCGTGCTAAAGTGGTAAAGCGGCTAGATTCTCTTGCGCTTTTTAATGTAGTCTGCCAGGTTTACGAGAGCCTGGATAAGGCAGAAGCCCGACCACACCTGCAGATCTGCGAATCTGCCGGCGTTGGCGAAGCCCATTAAAGCTCCGAAGAGGAACATAAGGAAGAGCACCATTGCAGTACCTTTGGAAGGGCTTTTTCTCGTCGCGAGTTCGAAAATACCGCCGGTTATCATAATGACCGCAACCAGCACGCCTGCCGTGCCGCTTACTTCGCCGGTATCGCCCAGCGTGTTAACCATTCCGGCTGCGCAGGACTGGAAAAGCACCAGAACCGATGCAACGATGGTGAGAACTCCTAAAAATAATTTGCAGGTTTTCATAAATTCTCCTATCTGTAAGTGAATACGATGTGGTTGGATGTCCACATATTGGTTTCATATTCTACTTCGACGATTTCTGCGTCCTTGGGGACTTCGAAGCAAACCTTGCCCTTTGCCTTGCGGCCTGCGGAAATAGTTGCGGAAAGTTCGTCTTCTGCATAGATTGCGTCGCATTCCTTGCCGTCTGCATAGCAGTCGAAATCCATGGTGCTTACGTAGTGGTCGGAATCGTCGATGTTTTCAACTTCAAATTCCAGATATATGTATTCGTTTCCTGCAGCGGGCTTGGAATAGTCGCGCTTGTAGTTTCCAGCATCCAGATAGCTTATGCGAAGATCTTTTGTTTCCACAATATCTCCCTTAGCAAAGGCTTCTTCTGCTCTGGTTTTGATGGGTTCAGCCACAAAGCCGCTTTCCTTTTCCCCTTCGTAGATAAAGTTAATCTTTTCGTCGGAAAGCCAGCTTAAAGAGTATTCAACTTCGATGTCTTCTGCATCTTTGGGAACTTCGAATACCAGTTTGCCTGTCGCATAGCGGCCGTTGGAGAGGGAGCAGGACAGAGTGTCGTCGTTTCCGTAGTACTGGTCTGCAGAGTATCCGTCTGCGTAGCATTCAAAATCGAAATAGGAAATGCCTCTGTCGCTGTCAGAGCTGTTTTCTGCATAGAAATCGAGGAAAATGTATTTATTTCCGCTCTTAGGTGCAGAATACTGGCTGTAATCCTTGTATTCGCCGCTGGCGGTGTAGACCAGCTTTAAGCCTTTAATGCTTAAAATGTCGCCGACATAATATGCATCCTGGAGCTCGGTGTCTTGATTGGTTTCACCGTCTTCGCCGACGGAACCGACCTTGGATACCGATGGTTCGCTGCTGCCGCTGCCCATTGCCAGCATCATAAACAGTCCAAGCACCAGCACGAGGGCCAGCAGTTTACTTATTTTCTTCATTCGTAATACCTCCTGAAATGTCGCGGATCGCCAGCAAAGTTCCTGCGGAATAAGCTGCAATATCTGCAAAATCCGCGGTTCCCGCCGCAAATCCTGTAAGCTGAAGAATTTCAAACAACACACCCGGTAATATACAAAGAAGAAGGTACCGGCATTCGCTGCGCCCGAAGTCCATAACCGCCTGAGCGCAATAGGTGAGCGCCATGGCCCAGAGCAGATCTGCGCCCCAGCAGACCGCAAGTTTTCCCGGAAGAGTATACGCCAGGAAAGAAAAATCAGGCATAAAATCGAAAGAGACATTGCCGCTGAAAGCGATAATGTCTCTGTTCATCAAAATGTATATACCTGCTCCAAAAGCCAGCGCGAGGGCAGATTTTAAGACATATTTTGCTCTAAAACAGCACATAAGTACCTTATTCTGTGTGACCGAATCAGTTTACGTGGTGATTGTAGCAAATTGCCTGAACGTCCGTTCCCCCCGCAGAGGGGCAAAAAGCATTAATATTTAATTATTCCTGGACGCCGCTGGCGCGGAGCGTTTCCATGTTTTTCTCCTTGAGCAGTGCGTTCACGTCCAGTATGCTGCCAGGCCTGTTGCTGAAGCAGATCATGAGCACCGCATCTCTGGGAATTTTAGCGTAAAGCTCCGGCATTCCGTAGATTTTTAAGGCCTCCTGGGTCTCTTCCAGGTTGAGCTGAGCCGCATAGCAGAGCCTTAAAATTACATCTCTCTGGCGGGTATGCTTTTCCTCCGACAGGAGCTTGTAGCCGTAGCGTTCGGGGATGTCTGCCTGCAGAAAAACGTCCTGCTGCAGCAGATTTTTTTCTTTAATCCTGCTGCGCATGTAGTTGGAAAAAGCCTTTTCCTCTTCCAGGAAGCTGTCGCTGTTGCTTTCAAGAAAGTCGTCTATGCTGCTAGGGTGCGTCTTTCCCAGAATTGTTTCAAGTTCTTTTGTATTTTTCATTGCAGACCTCCTCTGCTATAATAATAACGCATAATTTACGGAGTGTGTTTATGAATTACGATTCCTTTGAGCAGCTTTCAAAATACCGGGAAATCGCGCCCATAAATAAGGAACACGGGGTTTATCTTGCGGATTGCACCGAAAATTCCGGGATGTTCGTCAAAAAGGTGATGACGGTTTACAACCGCCGGGTTTTTGATTTGCTCAAAGCTGCACGGGTGCCCGGAACCCCCGAGATTTTCTGCATCTGTGAAGCCAATGGCACGCTCACTGTTATCGAAGAATACATCGAAGGGCAGACTCTCGAAGATTTTGCCGAGGCAATGAGGCTTCGCGAACCTTCCGGCCTGACCCCATCAGCTGCTGCGGCGATTATTATAAAAATCGCGCAGGTCGTTAAGCGGCTGCACGCTCTGAATCCGCCGGTAATCCACAGGGACATAAAGCCTTCCAACGTGATTCTTACCGAAGACGGCAGGGCAGTTCTTATAGATTTTAATGCTGCAAAGTTCGTTTCCGGCAGTAAATCGGAAGATACAGTGCTACTCGGCACGCACGGCTACGCGGCTCCGGAGCAGTACGGCTTCGGTGAATCCGGCGAAAAGACGGATATCTATGCCCTCGGCGTTTTGCTGCGCGAACTCCTCGCCGGCCCGGATGCAAAGGATGCATCGCTCTGCGGCGATTATGCACCGATTGTCGAAAAGGCTACCAGGCTGGATCCGTCCGGAAGATACGATTCCGCAGACGAATTTATTAAGGAAGTCGAGCGGGTTTATGCAGCTGCAGAACCGCACGAAGCTATTTCACGTGGATCTGGCAGTTTCCTTCCGCCGGGTTTCCGCACGGGAAACAAGCGAAATATGGTGCTGGGGACCCTTGGATATGCATTTATATTCTTTGAGGGGGTCACATTCCTTTGCCCGTCGAATTCGCTTACGGACATAATTTCGACGAAAGTTTTCTTTACGCTTATATGCCTTACCATCGTCGCGTGCCTGTTTAACTACCGCGGCATCTGGAACTGGATGCCCCTGACCAGGGATTCCAATATGATTGTTAAAGCCATTGGAGTTATCCTTCTTACGGTAATTTCGCTTTTGCTGCTCTTTTTCGCCACAATCCTCGTGGTTATGGCGCTCGGCGGCCTATAGCTGGATAATTATATCAATTAACAATCCTCTTCGTTGCCACCGCAGCGGGGTAAATAGCCTCCGCTTTAGCACTTTAGCATGCTAAAGGGGGACGGGGGTGCTTTAGCGCTTTAAAGTGTTAAAGCGCTCGGTGACCCAACGGGTTAATCCACAGAATGAAAGACAATAAATTTTTTAGCTATAAAAGAATATTGCTGGCGCTGATTGGGCTCACGGCGGGGCTGAACGCCCTGGCCTGCTCCGAAGCCTTCTGCAACGGATATACTAAAATCGTATATCCATGCATAAGCGATGTGCTCGGATGGCTTCTGGGCTGGATTCCGTTCGCTCTCGGCGAGATAATTATGTATGCAGGAGCAATCGCGCTTGTTTTGCTTTTAATCCTCGCAATTCCGGCGGTTTTGCTAAGGAAAAGGTGCGAAAAGTTCGCGAATTGGGTCAAGCGATATGCAAAATGCTGCCTTATGGCTGCGGCAGTTATGCTGTTTTTATACACGACAAACTGGATTGTGCCGTTTAAGAGCAGCTACATTGGCGACGGCGCTTCGCAGAAAAGCTACACGGTGGACCAGGTCGAGGAGCTGCGCAATTTCGCGGCAGAAGGGCTTGTCGAGGCCGTTTTTGCAGTGCCCAGGGACGAAAATGGCTACGTTGTGACCCCGAGCAAAGCCGAACGCGAAGAAGAAGTCCGCAAGGTAATGACCGCAATGGCCGGCCGTTACCCCAAACTGCGCGGCTACTATCCGCCCATTAAGCCGGCCATGTGCTCCGGCGTGCTGGACCTTATGCGCATAGGCGGATATACTTATCCGTTCAGCATGGAGCTTACATATAACGCATATTATGCGCAGAATTTATATTTTTCCGCGCTTTATGCTCACGAATCCTGCCACCATCAGGGCTATTATCAGGAAGACGAGGCAGATTTTCTGAGCTATATCGGCTGCATTTCCAGCGAAGATCCGTACACCAGATATTCGGGCTACCGCGAATTTTACTTCGTGATTGAGCGGGTTTACGAACGGACGCTGCTGGAAGTTATGTCCAAGGAAGACGCGATTGAAAGAATCAAGGCTCAGCCGGTGCAGATGCCGGAAATCGTCTGGTTCGATCTGCAGCACGAGGCGGAAATAGAAAAAGAACTGAAAGAAAATGCACTTATAAAAATCCCGGAAAAGGTTGCAAGCACTGCGGTTTCGGTGGGTGATACCGGCTGGAGCGTGCAGGAAAAAGTGCTTAAAGAACATTACTATTCCGGATCGGTGGCACTGCTGCTGGACTGGTATTTTTCCGAATAACCCCGGGGACGGGTATCCCCTTCGGGGACATGGCGCTTTAG